>JABSSP010000044.1 GCA_013213985.1 Candidatus Babelota bacterium
CTAAAGAAGATGTTACAAAAGCTGAAGAAGGAATCGAAAAGGCAAAAGTTGCACTCAAAGAGCACGCAGACAATGCTGAGGAACTTCAAAAAGCAACTGACGAGCTGATGCAAGCATCACACAAAATAGCAGAGATTTTTTATAAAGAAAAAGAATCAAAAGCTAAAGATGGTGCGCAAGGTCCTGAAGGTGAAAACCCAGGTACAACTGGCAAGCGGTTCAACTGAAAAAGAAAACAGTCAAGGACCAATCGACGTTTAAATAATAACGTTGAGACAAAATAAAAAAAGACCCACTCAAAAAATGAGTGGGTCTTTTTTTAAATTTATGTAGGCACTAAATTAATCGCAGCACTTACCGCCAGAAGCAACAGATTTTAGGAAAAGCAACAAGCTGATAAGACCTGATAGTCCAACAATGTAACCAAGTGGCCCTGCTAACCAAGGCAAAGTCCTTGCGATAAAGCCTCCCAAGCCCCATCCAAACATCTCTAACCCTCTGTTTAGTGCTGTAAGCCCTGTGATGAGCCATACCACCATGCCTAGAATTCTTAATTCTTTCATTGCTACCTTCTCCTTTTTGGTTGGAACAGAACTATTCGAATCACCTCTTCATGAAAAAAATAACACATTAAGAAAACAAATGCAAGTATACTAATCCAACCCTGAAACCAGCCTCCATTCGGACGCGTTATAAACCGCTGCATCCCCATCATTTTTTTTCTTTCCTTGGCGCCGTCAATACTGTGATATAAATTCCACGATATGCGCCGGGTTTGGCAGGCGTTGTACGTACGCCCGAAAAAAGCTGTATCCTCGTTTCATATCCTATTTAAAGAAATGAATAATATTTTATCATAATTACCCTAACACGTTTTGAAGCTGGACATATAAATTAACAAGGTCTCAATCAGAATGTAAAGCACTCATTAAAAATAAACAAAACTTTTACTTTCATTATTTTTATTTTTTTGGTAAGGTGTACATAATATTTTGTAATCAGTCATAATCATACGAAAGGGAAACGCAAAATAAGACACATCTGTTTGGGGGTTCATATCAAAAAAAGAAAGAGTACATAATAAGCAACAGTTTTTACAACAAATTATTCAAAATATAAGTAGTTACACAGGAATATAATTATGTGCAAACGCAATCAATTTTTTAACAAAATTTTTTCATTAAGTTTATTAGCCTCATCTCTTATAATTCATGCCGAATCAAATAACTTTTCACAACAAGCAGCACCCCAAAATATTGAAATTGGAAAAAGTAATCATAGAAAAAGTGATAAGGAAGATTTTAAAAAAGCACTGGCTCAATTACAGAAAGAAAAAGAAAACAATAAATCACTGAGTGAACAAGAAAAAAGAGCTATTGAATGGGCAGAAAGAAACTTTCAAGAAGGTAAAAGAGAATGTATAGAAGCATTAAACCTCAATCCTGATGCTGATCTTGTTAAATTAATTGATGATATTGAGGCTAATGGGGGAGGTAGTAAGCGATTACGACCTTGGGCAAAAAGGGACGGACCCCTTTTACGATGTAATGTGTTAAGTCAAAAACTCCACAAAGCAATGGCCGTTCCTGCCTATCTTAGAGAAAACGATGATGATATAGAACAACTATGGGATACCGTTCAAAAATGTTATCACGAAGCTGGCTGCCCAAATTTGGCATGGCTTCCTTTTTCAAAAATGTTTAAAAAAAGATAAATAAATAAAATATCCAAAAAAATGATCTCTTTTTGTGGCATATGATGAATTATAATAATCTTGTAATAGAGCAATCGTTAGCAAATCGCAGAAGAAATTAAAATATTATAAAAAGAATAAAACACTACAAACAATGCTATACTCATGTTATATATTCCCCTAAGTTAAAAATAAAAAAATAGAATTCAAGGACAACATTTACATGAGCATTCAAGCAGGTTTGGTTGGCCTGCCCAACGTCGGCAAGTCAACTTTATTCAACGCGTTAACAAAATCAAGCGTCCCGGCAGAAAATTATCCATTTTGTACCATTGATCCGCACATGGCAATTACCGAAGTTCCAGACGAACGTTTGGAAAAAATGGCTCTCATATATGGATCAAAAAAAATAATTCCCGCTACAGTCAATTTTGTTGACATTGCTGGACTGGTAAAAGGAGCAGCTTCTGGTGAAGGACTTGGAAATCAATTTTTAAGTCACATTAGAGAAGTTGATTTAATTTTACATGTGCTGCGCTGCTTTGAAGATCCTGAGATTATTCACTCGGGTGACACCATTGATCCACTTGAAGATTATGAAATTATTATCTCAGAATTAATTTTGAAAGATCTTGAATCAATTGACAAACGACGCACAAAAATTGCTCATCTTTACAAAGCTGCAGCAAACAAACCAAAAGAAAAAAAATTACTTGATGACGAAAAATCGTTACTCGATGCAGTGTACCAAGAACTGGATACCATGAACGCTGCAAAAGCTCGTGAGTTACTTATAAACAGCACCGTAAAAACAATTTCGTTGATTTCAACTAAAAAATTCATGATCATTGCAAACTTAGCTGAAGCTGAATTAGAAGACGATGCATATGAAAACAATAAACATTATCAAGCGCTCGTTAAAAAATTTGGGCAAGAAAGAGTTGTACCAGTTTCAGCAAAAGTTGAGCATGAACTTTCTCAATTGAATGATGAAGACGCGCAAGAAATGATGGGAATGCTCGGAATTAAAGAGCGCAGTCTTGATAACATTATTAAAAAAACATATAACAATTTGGGGCTCATTACTTTTTTCACATGCGGACCAAAAGAAGCGCACGCATGGCCAATTCCCAACGGCATGACAATTAGAGAAGCTGCCGGAGAAATCCATTCTGATTTGCAACGTGGTTTTATTTGTTCAGACATTTTTAATTGCAAAGATATTTTCCAGCACGGTTCAGAACAAGTATTAAAAACTGTAGGAAAAGTTAGAACTGAAGGACAATATTATGTTGTTCAAGATGGTGATGTTGTTCACGTTAAATTTAATGTATAAAAAAGCCCCGGATTTTTTCCGGAGCTTTTTTTAATTATTCAGAACCTTCTTAAACTTGTTGTTCTTCCCTTTCCCTCTTGCTCGCTTTCATAATATCTTCAATCATTCTTACTGTCTCCATAATACTCAGTGGTTTTACAAATCCTTTAGGCTCAGGAAATTGTGCTTTAATGTCTTCCAAGTATTGTTTTCTTTGACGAATTTCATTTTCAAATTCCGCTCGACACAAACCAAGTTCCATATTTTTTCCCAACAAATTTGCTTGTGCAATCGGATGATCGCCAGGAATAATTAATGTATCTACCGCTTCCTTACCTTGCAAATATTTGTCAAACAATAATTTAGAGGTTGGTGTCCGCAGTGCGTGGCCAATCTACCGATACACAAATTTTTCATCTTCCGTACCAGCAACTTCTTCACCTTTTTGTAATATTTTCTTGATTGTTTCAACTGAGGTTGATTCACCATTGACTTGCAACTTTTGATAAACTTGCACCGGAGTAAGGTTCACTCGTTGCAATCCTCGTTTATAGGTATCGTCTAATTCATCGTATAAATTATCGTTGCCAATCAGACGTGAAAATGTAGCCAACTCGTCCATAAGTTCCATGTCGACTAATGAATCTTTACATGCTGTAGCTTGATCGAGTATATGTTTTGTCTGACTTTTAGGGAATGCGAGCAATATCTGATCAAGAGGCAAATCGTTTCCGCGTTGCTGACATTTTGCTATCAATTCATTTACTCGCCCCAAAAGATTAATGGCATGATTAACCTTCTGTTGTGGAACTTTTTTTTTGTTGGACCTGTTGAGTACTTCTAAATCCGGAAGGCACGTAAGAAGCAAGAGTTTGGCCAACACGCTGAGCGTAAGGGGTTACTCTTTGAACTACGCTTGATGCATATGGCCTACCATACTCGACTGTTGAATAGACCCATTGAGGAATCCATCCCTTTTTGGATGTTTCTGATTCAGCACTCGCAGCCTTAATCCCTGAAAAACCCATTAAAACGGCTAAAAACAACATTTTCTTCATAGTATCACCCTTTTTCACTTTATAATAAAAATATTCAAATTTAAAATATTTTACAGATTTAGACCTGTAAAATATCAAATTAGCACTTGATTTTTTATTACTTATGGTAACTTATATGTAAGGTTAAAAACAAGGGTTATAAAATGGATGGCTCTCTGATAATACCTATAGATCTACATTATGGTAAATTTACAGGTTAAAATCAATCAAAACATCCCCAAAATCCACTTTTCAGCCTAAAAAATATATAATAAATGGATCATACAAATTAGAGGTTATATTTAATGAAGAATATTAATTCAACAAAAGGAACTCAAATTATGCAAGCACTTTTATTCATTTTTACAGCAATACTGCCAACAATCGCCAAACAAAATGTACCAGTAGCACAACGCTGCACAGCCAAAATTACTGACATCCCCGGCCAAG
>JABSSP010000045.1 GCA_013213985.1 Candidatus Babelota bacterium
AAAAAAAAAATTCAAGAAAACTTGCAAGCTGTTGTTCAGCACTATGGAGATTTATTTCATGCGCATCATGCTGCGGATCATCAAATCAAAAAAAAATTAAAGATTAATAAGAAGGGCTCACAGAGAAGCGAGCCCTTTTTCATTACCGAGCTATACGCGAAAAATTCTCCCTTTTCCCATCGATAGCACTGCAATACATTTCTTAATAATAAAATCATGATCCATAGTATACTATCAACATGACGTATTTTCTATATACCTCCTTTGGACAAAAAATGTCAAGCAACTAAAATTCGGTTTCTGATACATAATTGTAAAAAATAAAAGAACATAACTATGGCACATAATGTTAAAGATTTACTCAAAAGCTTTATACATCAAGAAGTAAGCTGGAAACATCTACTTATCAAAAATTGGAACGACATCATGGGAAACCTCAGTGATAAAGTTCAACTTATTAAAGCGACCAAAGATACGTTAGTTCTTGGTGTTCACGATTCTTCATGGCTGCAAGAGTTATATCTTCTTTCTCCCATACTCATCAAACAAATTAACCAAAAGCTAGACCAGCCGTACGTAAAACAGCTACGCTTTAAAAGGCTGGCACGGACAAAAAACAAAACTTGGCAACGAAAGGTGATCGCTAAAAAGCACAAGAGTGAACCAGTCAAACTGAATAGCCAAGAAGAAAAAATATTGTCTGGGGTACAAGACCAAGAACTCAAAGATGCATTGCGTAACTTTCTTGTACGCTGCTATCAGGAGAGAAAAAATGAAGATACCGGTCACCCTCCTTTTAATGCTCGGTCTGATTAACACGCTACACGCAACAACTTCAAACAATTATCATCGTTATTTTTATGCCAACTATAAACAATTTAAGGGTGATAAAAAAACTGCTCAAGATTGGTATGACAAAATAATTGCGTCTCATGGTTCACATCATATTTACCGCGGTTATTTACACTTTCTTTCATTGACTCACAACAATGCAAAAATTGTGGCACTCATTCCGCGACTTGATAAATCGTTTAAAGACGATGCAGAAGTACAGCTCATTTTTGCCAAAGCACTTTCGGCTGTAGGCAACCATAAATCTGCAAACAATAAAATTATTGCTCTCAGCAGAGCACATAAAAATAATCAAGAAATTGCCCTGCTTGCAACACAGATTTATATGAAACGCAAAGAGATGAAAAATGCATTGTCGGTGATCGACGATTTGCTGAACAATTCACCACGCAAATCAAACAACTACATTTTTTATTTCTTAAAATCACAAATTTATATTGCAATGAATAAAAAACAAGAAGCTCTTGAACACGTAAAACAAAGTCTTGAGCTCTATCCTAAATTTGACAAAGCATGGTTGTTACTTGCCTTGCTTGAAGAAGAATCTGGACGCATCGATAAAGCGGTAAAAGGATACACAAGCTTTTTGCAAGTAACACGCACACCAAACATAAAAATACAAAATCACTTAATGGCGTTGGCCATAAAGCAAAAAGTAACACCGACACAACTAAAAGTTGTCAACGCACCTGCTTCAGCTTTTGAAGTTGCACTCTTTTTCACAGAACAACATCATTACAGACAAGCGCTACAGGCAATAGATCTCCACTTAAAACAACATGCTCGACATGTCCAAAGTAAACTGTTAAAAATTCAATTACTCAGCGTCTTGAATCAAAAAGACATGGTCTTAAAACAATTAAAAAAATGGATTCTGGAAGAACCAACCATGGATATTTGGTTTGAAATAGCTCATTTATTAAGTAGAAATAATGTACCGACGCATAAGATTATCGAACTGTTACAAGACATTGAAAAAAATGATTCACGTAATATTTTACCCGTTATTTATTTAGCTGATTTATATATTCGTGAAAAAAATATGCCAAAAGCTTTGAACTATCTGCGCAAATCAACTCAAATAAGTAAAGACAAAAAAGTTCAAACAAGTGCACTTTTTCAAATGGCACTCTTGTACCACGATCAACAAAAGTATAAAAAAATGCAGGAACTTTTACTTGAAGGTCAACAACTTGAACAAAACTATGGGCCACTTTTAAATCTTCTTGCGTATTCATATGTTAAAGAAAACAAACACTTAAACGAAGCGAAAAAATTAATCAAACAAGCACTCAAAAAAGATAAATATAATTCACATTATCTTGACACCCTTGCAATGGTACATTACACACAAGGTGCAGACAAAAAAGCAATCATCTTATTAGAAAAAGCACTTAAACATGCACCACAAGATGCAACACTCCTTGGGCACTTAGGAAAAGTCTTTGCACACAAAGGCGATACGCAACGTGCACTTGAAACATTCAACGAAGCAGTAAAACTTGCAAAAAATGAAAAGGAAAAAACAAAATATCAAAAAAGAATGGCGCAACTTTCTGTACATAATAACATAGTTTTTCCTCAAGCAAAGCGTATAAAAACATCTAAATTATCAGGGGTTAAGGAGTTACTCTAATTTTAATAAAACTACCTCAAATTATGGTATAATAAGTCTATAGAGGTGGTAAGCTAGACGATCGCTGTAAACCTGGTTTATAGAGGAAAGTCCGGACTCCTAGCGAACAAGATGCCTGCGGAGAACTTCGGTTCAACTCAGGGAGGTGAAAACCTATGGAAAGTGCCGCAGAAAATAACCGCCAACCCTGTTAATCAGGTTAGGTAAGGGTGAAAACGTGTGGTAAGAGCGCACGGGTACGTAGAGTAATCTGCGTGCAGGGTAAACCCCATCTGGAGCAAGACAAAATAGGCATGTACGGTCGTTCGTTCCGGTTTAAACATGTGGGTATGTCGCTTAGACAAATGGTCGTCACTGTAACCCATTTTACAGACAAAATCTGGCTTATTGCTTGCCACCACTTTTTTAACCCCCAAAAGGGGGTTAAAAAAGTGATAAACTAAGTAAACTTCAATCATTTCAAATAGAAATAACACCCACCCTTTTGATTTATTATTATTTTTTGATAGAATTATAAAGTATTGTATAATCTAAAAAAGAATGGAAAAATAATGCTTAAAAAACCCAAATCACTCTTGCCAGCATTGCTTTGTACACTTTTTGTAGCAAATTTAGCAAATACCGACACTCGCGGTCAAAAACTGACCAATACCAATCCTGATGATATTATCTTTGCGTGGGACATTCATCATGTTTTAGCAAAGCCATTAAAAAACAGAATCTTAAATAACCTTGAATATTCAAAACTTATTGCTTTATATGCCAAAGCAGCAGGCAGTTGGGTTGCACAACTTTTTAATAAAAAAGAATCTACTGAAAATCAAAAACTTGTAGATGAAGCAATCAAAATGCGCAACTCTGGCGATGCATCTGGTGAAGGATTTTATCACATCTTTAAAAAATATGGTCATGATGATCTTGCACAAATGGTTCTAAACATCTCAAACGGATATGAACCAATAGCTGAAACACTTGAACTAGTAGCTCAACTCAAAGCACTTGGTTACACAAACCGTACTGCTTCAAACATTGGAGATAATTTTTACACAAAATTTAGTGAAAAATATCCGAAAATGTTTAAGGATTTTGATGAAGGTGCAACCGTAACATTCGTTGAAAACGATGGAACTATTGTTAAAAACCCAATTAAAAAACCTGATCCACAATTTGCTGAAAAATTTGAACAAATGTTTAATCCCGATCACAGCAAAACTGTTATTTTCATTGATGATAAAATGAAAAACGTAGAAGGTTTAAAGCGTGACAACTGGGTAACATTACAATTTAAAGATGTTGAACAGCTTTGTGCTGATCTACAAGAACTTGGAATCTCGCTTATAAACAAGCATAAATAATGAGGCGATCAACTCTGTAGTTGATTGCCACTCTTTTTATTCAAAAACCAAATGGAGTAATTATGAATACAAAAACTATTACACAAACAATCTTTAGTGTCCTAACAGCCTTGACTGTAGGGTCATTATCTGCTGCTACCGGTGTACAAAAACCAGAAAACATCAACCCAGCGAACGTCGAATTTGCGTGGGATCTGCATCATGTTGTAGTGAAACGTGACGACGCCGCCATGTTTTTTAAAAGCATGCCAAGCTGGGGAAAAATGCTCAAAATTAAATTGAGCAAAAAGAAAAAATATCGCATTGTACGTAAAAAATTAAAAGTACTTAAAGATACGGCTGCTACAGGCCAAGCATACATGGAACTATTTCAGAAACATGGCTTTAATAAACTTGCAGACACGTTTAGAGATCTTGCAAGCCTACAAAAACCAACCAAAGGCATCAAAAAACTGATTCAAGAACTTCATGCCATGGGTTATATACAACGTCCATGTTCTAACATCGGTTCATTGTTCTTTAAAGATTTAGCTGCAAAGCTACATGATTTTTTTTGTTATTTTGCTCCTGGAACTACGGCAACATATGTTCCTGATAGAAAATCAATCATAAAACCTAATCCAGAATTTTATGAAATGCATAATAAAAAATTCAATCCTAACGGCACAAAAACATTCATCTTTGTAGATGACAAACTAGAAAATGTTAAAGCTGCGCGTGACTCTGGTTGGATAGGAATACAATTTAAAAACGTTAAACAGCTTCGTGCTAATTTAATTGAGCTTGGAATTAACGTCAATAAAAAGTAAAAAACTCCTTTAGTCAAAAACTTTTAGCCCCGACTGTAAAAAGTAGGGGCTTTTTTGTCGTAATATTTATAGTTCTAGGACAGGCTTTTTACACAAAAAAGACCATAAATCTTTTATAGGCATAGTATTTTTTGATAAAATATTACTGTTAGATGTTTTATTTAAAATTAAAATACAAGGATTGTGTAATGATAAAAATAAACATTTCACTTATGTCGCTATTATTTTTAACTTCTTTTCCGTCAATAATCCTACCAGCCGCACAAAAATTAACTCCTGCAAATACCGAATTCGCTTGGGATCTTCATGATGTTGTTGTGCAACATAATATTCCGGCAATAATTTGCCAAAGTATGCCAAGTTGGTGTGCAATTCTCAATCTTGCATGCAGCTCAAAGAAAGAACATCGTATCTTATGTGCGAAATTAAAAAAACTTAAAGATACTGCCGCAACAGGACAAGCCTATACAGAATTGTTACATGAGTATGATTTAAATAAACTTGGAGGTCAATTTAGAAAATTAGCGTGTTTACAAAAACCTACCAAGGGCATAAAAGAACTTATGGCACAACTTCATACAATGGGGTATATCCAACGTCCATGTTCTAATATTGGCTCTATGTTTTTCCAAGATTTAGAAGAAAAAATGAATAGTCACTTTTCTTTCTTTTCTCCTGGCACTAGCGCAACCTACGAACCTGATGGTACATCAATCATAAAACCTGATCCAGCGTTTTATGAAATGCATAATAATAAATTCAATCCAGATAGGGACAAAACATTTGTCTTTATCGATGACAAACTAAAAAATGTTAAAGCGGCACGTAACGCGGGTTGGATAGGATTACAATTTAAAAATGTTCCACAACTTCGAGATGATCTTCAAATACTTGGAATTGATGTACAAAAAAAATTAAACCTTCCTTCTCATTTATAACTATACCCCCCCTTTTGACTCAAAATTATTAAACTGCTACATTTATTTTGATCTTTTGTATAAGAAAAGTCTTTATATCAGCAGGAATAACTATGATACAGAATAAAACATTCAAAACACTCCTTGTAGCAGCAACACTCGTTTGCCCTTCACTACACGCTCAAGAACCTGCAACGGAAACGGCAACAGAAAACACAAACGGAACCGTTCAGCAACCACAACCTCAGCATATAATAAGCGTAAACGACATTGCTCAAAGCATCGCGGATACCGGCAGACAAATTGAAAATCTTGCAATTAAAACTGCTGAAACTACTGTGGAAGTCGCACGCTTAACCGCACAAGAAGCGCACTATTTTGCAGATGAAGCACAAGAACTTGGAGAAATTATTTCTCAAACAGCAACGGGCATTGCACAAAAAATAAAAGAAGCAGCGCACAAGGCTGCAGAAAGAACAAAGGAATTCGCTCACAACATAGCAAATCTTTTTAGAACACCCCGACAAATTATACTTGCAACTGATCCGTCCAAAGTAGCAGAAGCGCACAACACCATCGAAATAGTTTTTTCGATACAAAAAATTGAAAATAATAAAGATATTCCTCAATACATGAGCGAACCAATGAATGCACTCGAAAAATCAGTAAAAACTAAAACAAATGATGTCAATAATAAATATCGCACATTAGAATCTGCTTATCGTGCTACACGCATTGCACTTACCCAAAACCTTGTCACCACTATGCGCATAGATTTCATTCAAGAAGAAACAGAACACAATAGTTCGGATGTTCATATCATCGAAGATGCAACAACCACTGACATTCATTTTTACCTGCAATCTGGTGATGATGAGCAAGCATGGTGCGAATTAACCGAACGATGCATGAAAGTAGCGCGTCTTGCAGATATGACAGATGACAAATTTAATCTCCTTGATGCGCTGCATAATGCAATTAACTTGGCAATTGAAAAAGATGTTCCATGCTCTACCTATGTTTTATCCACGGTACACGAAGTTATCTAGTTGATGATTTTTTATCCATAACATGTTTCAAAAAATCATCCACAGAAATCTTTTCGAAAATCATCTGATAGACACCCTGGCACACGGGAAGTTTCAATTTTTTTTCTGTAATCAACTGATTAATTGAATGAGCCGTATTAATGCCCTCAGGAATGTATCCTGTTGCCTTTAAAATTTGTTCTAAGGTTTTGCCTTTGCCAATGCGTTTGCCCACTTCTAAATTACGGCTCCGTGTACCCATAGCAGTTAGAACTAAATCACCCACTCCGGAAAAATCATATGCTGTTTCTGGTTCACCGTCTAACATACTTATAAGCATCGCAATTTCTTGTAACCCACGCGTTAAAACAAATGTTTTGGTGTTATCGGTATAACCCGCACCGTCCAAAATACCTATCGCAAGAGTAATAACATTTTTAACTGCACCGCCAACTTGTACGCCAATTAGATCAGTTGAAAGATTAGAACAAAAATAATCTGATGCTAAAAGTTTATGCAATCCTTGGCCAATCGCATAATCAGTTGCAGCAATTGTAACTCCAGTCATTTGTTTACGAGCAACTTCGAGCGCAAAACTTGGCCCAGAAATAACAGCTTTTTGTGCTTTAAAAGAAAAAACATCATCAATGATTTGACTTGGCAATAACAAGGTATCTTTTTCAATACCTTTGCTTAATAGTACCCATACTTGATCTTGATTAAAACAATCACGCGTGCGCTCCAAAATTGAGCGTAAAAATTTAACAGGAATTGCTTCAAATACCCAACGCGCACCGCAAATTGCTTCTTTTAGATCAGTAACTGGTGTAATTTTTTCATCAAGTTGAATACCTGGTAAATATTTTTCATTAATTTGTGCGCATTTTATTTTTTCAGCATTTTCAGGATCAAAACACCAGAGTTTTACATGATGGCCATTGTTTGCTAACAATGTCGAAATTGCTGTCCCCCATGCGCCACCTCCAATGACTGCTATGTGCTTCACACTCTTTTCCTTTTTTTATCTGCCAAACGTTCGTTTAGATTTTTTAAACTCTGTTATTACGTTATGTAAATCATGTTCACTTAAGTCCGGCCACAAACAATCTAAAAAACATAGTTCACTGTACGCTGCTTGATATAATAAAAAATTGCTCAACCGTTTTACGCCACCCGTTCGAATAATGATATCAGGATCAGGAATTTGGCCGGTCCATAAATAATTTTTTAATTTTTTTGTAGTTAATGTACTATAATTTACCTCAGCCTCAGCTATTTTTTTAGCCGCTGCAATAAGTTCTTGACGCGCACCATAACACAATAAAAAATAAACGGTTAAAACTTTACCCTTTGCAGTTTCTTGTTCTATCTGCTCACACAATGGAACAATGAATTCTGGAAACAATGTACGATCACCAATAAAACGAACACGAATTCCTTTTTCAAGAAAAAATGGTAACTCGATTTTAAGCGCATCAGCAATGCAAGAAAAAATATCCCGTTGTTCTACTTGGGTCCGTTTAAAATTTTCAATTGAAAACGTATAAAAAGAAAGATGTTGTATTTTTTCTTTTAAACAAAACATTGTGGTTGTTCGTACGGCCTGCACACCTTGCTGATGGCCTTCCCATAGCCTCAAATTTCTTTTTTGTGCCCATCGTCGATTACCGTCCATGATGCACGCAATATGATTAAGTATAAATCAAACCTCCTTTGTGAAGTTTATAATGTAAAAATACTGGTGTTTTTTTTTCCTGAAACTAAATCAGAAACATTGACGGTAGAAAGGTAAGAAAGAACCTGATACGTAACCACCATGCTTGCAGCAAAAACTATTCGCTCAATAAAAACAACTGGAATTAAACCAAGCCATAATGCAGATGTCATTGGCACACCGTAGATCCACAAAACAGAACCCACCGCGTGCGCAATAAATGTGCTGCGTAGTGCACGTAAAAAAATATGTTTTTTATTGATAAAATAAAGTACAACCGGAATTAACCAATACAAACTGTAGGCGTACGCTTGTCCCCCAACCGGATGTAAAATAAATGCCACCATGCATGCAAGTGGTAACGCCACATGCACCGACCAGTGATTAGTTCTCCACCCTAATGATGCGCAAAATCCAGGCAGATGTAATTTCAATAAGGTAACTGCCAACAACGCAGTGCTATACTTAACAAAAAATAAAAGGGGATTAAAACCAAAAAATAAAACTTTTATCAAGGTAAGAAAGCCAAAAACCGCAACGGTACTTCCTAATGTTCCAAAAGCACCAGTCAGCGGCGCCATGACATTAATACCAGAAAAAAGGGCCAAAAACGAACCAACCAAATAGCTAATTTTACACAGTTTAGAAAGTCCAACCAGGCCTGAAAAACTTAAAAAATGACCTACTTTATTTTTTAATGCACTGCTTTTTATTTTTTGTGCTTTCATAGTTTTCCTTTATATAATTATTTTTTGGTCATTATAAATTAGTGAATATAATGATGATGTGCTCGAGTATCAAAAACATTATTCCAAAAAAGTTGATGTGCTATTTGTTTTTGTGCAATAACACTCGCTTGAGCACTTTGTGCTTGGGATTGTTCGTAATAGCTACGATTTTTTTTAAGTGCAATTAATGCCTTACTTACCAAAGTTCGAGCAATGTTAATTTTTTCTTTTAGCTCGTCACATGTTGCTTGGAACTCTTGCTCATCAACTGCAAAAAACATGTCTGTCCATGCTTTTTTAGCACCATCTAACAATGCCGTTGCTTTGTCCATACGCTCGTTGAGTGCCATATACGAATTATATGCATTAATGAGAGGGAAAGAGTTCTTGGCATAACATGATTCAATAGTTCTATAAAATTCTTTTGCTTCTTGCGCATCATCTATCGGATAATCAGGCAAAAAATTTAATACTGCCTCTAGTTGAGCTGTATCATTTTTAGACCATGCCACTAATTTTTGTGCTCGACTAAATTTACTTGCACGCGTTGTTTTGTATAATAATCCAAATGTAATAGTAATACCTCCAGCAATTAGTGCTCCTATTGAGCCAGAAATTAAGTACGGTCCTTCAGTGGTAAAAGGAAGAGTAGTTGTTGGAACAGTTTGAATAAGTAAAAACAATAGCGCTGTTTTTGTACGTAATGATCTCATGAAATACTCCCGATGATCATGAAGGTTATGAAATTTTTGTTGTAATCTCAACTATCTTAGCACATTATCACTAATAAACAACCACTTTTTATCTTATTTTACTTTCTTATAGGTTTAAAATATTCTTGCCTGATAAATAGATCTGTAGTATCTTTTTCACATATATATTTTTTAAAAAATAGTGTGAACACAATTTGAAATTAACAAAGGAACTCGTAATGAATATGCCGCTTTTTCTGGGCCTTTTTTTTGCACTCTCAACCATCTATCTTATTATCGGTTACATAGCATCAAAAAAAATTAAAACTGCCACTGATTATTTTTTAGCCAAACGCAATTTGGGCCTCATGCCTGTTACACTTACCCTTGTTGCCACACAATTGGGTGGTGGCATGTTGTTAGCAACATCACAAGGTGCATACACCATGGGCATATACAGTATTGTTTACACACTGGGTATTATCATCGGATTCTTTTTACTCGCTGGTGGATTTGCTGCACGAATGAGAGCAGCAAACGTAGCAACTACAGCAGAATTATTTGAAAAAAAATATCACTCTCCCGGGTTGAAAAAAATTGCATCGTTGCTGTCAATCGCCGCACTGTTTGGAATATTAATTGCACAGGTTGTTGCCTCACGCACCGTATTGGTTAGTGTGGGTGTTGAAAATGTTGCATTATTCATTGCATTTTGGGTTTTTATTATTGCATACACCATGATTGGTGGATTGAGTGCCGTTGTAGCCACTGATATTGTACAAGTACTTTTTATTCTTGTTCTTTTTGGGGGTTTATTTGCATACGCTCTTATGGGAAACCCCGGATCACTGTCAGCATTATTTTCTAATGGTGGGGGAACGTTTACTCCCGGCGCAATGAGCAGCCTTTCCAAAATTTTAATCTTCCCTGCATTGTTTACACTCATTGAACAAGATTTAGCGCAACGCTTTTTTTCTGCAAAAAACAAACAAATCGCTTCAATGTCTGCGCTTTTGAGTGGTGTTATCTTATTACTCTTTGCGCTCATCCCTATTTATTTTGGTATGCAAGCTAAGCTGCTTAATATTGATATTGCACCAGGAGCAAGCCCTTTAATTCCTGTTATTGAATTTTTAACTAATGGATTTGTTGCAACAATTGCACTGTGTGCTATTGCAGCTGCAGTTACTTCAACCGCTGATTCACTCTTGTGTGCAGTGAGTTCAAACCTTGCACAAGATTTTTATTTTTCATTTATCGGCATAAAAAATAAATTACGCATTGCGCAACTACTCACACTGCTTACCGGCATTGGAGCAGTAGTTGCATCATTCTTTGTACCACTTAATATTATTGATATTTTAGTCACAAGTTATGAAATTGCAGTAAGTTGCCTGTTAGTTCCACTCCTTGTTGCATATTACAAAGATGATCTAAATAAATATGCAGCTGGTTCAGCTATGATTGCTGGTTTGTTTGGATTCTTCATTTCACGTTGGTACCCAATACCAATGTTGAATGATTTTGTACCAATCATTCTTTCAGCAGTTGGATATATCATTGGTAATCAAATAAAACTGAAAAAATAATCCTTCGATACTATTTGTTTCACCCTTCGATACCCTTCGATACGCTACGCTACTCAGGATGCGTGGTTGATTATTTTGCACAATATTTGTGCACACTATCAAATGCCTGTTGTACATCATCAGTGACGATGAAAAAATCATGATGTTTTTTATTAATAAAGCCTGCAGCAATTGCATCATGATACCATTCGGTTAATTTTTTCCAATACTCTGAACCAAATAAAACAACAGGACAACGTTCTATTTTGTCATGTTTAAAGCCATTGAGCAATTCAAAAAATTCATCCACCGTTCCGATTCCACCAGGAAAAATAACAAAACCACAAGAATAACGAGTTAGTAATATTTTGCGCACGCTAAATGAATTGACTGCCAAAAAAGTTTGGCATTTCGTATCAAAATCGTCATCAACACCAATAACTCCAATCCCGGCAGACCATATTTTTTTAGGTTTCTTTTTTACTGCAGATTGCGCACCACAATTTGCATCAATCATGGTTCCTGGTCCACCGCCCGTTAATACTGAAATATTATTTTCCACAAATTTTTTACCAAGTGCATATGCTGCTTGTTCATACTCTCCATCTTTTTTATCGCACGCACTACCAAAAATAGAAACAATAGGAGCGTGTATGCGAGATAGCATGCAAATACCACGTGCAAGATGATAACTATTACTGACTGCTTTTGAGATTGAAGATAATGTCCCTGAAAAACAATTTAATTTCATTGCGCCTCCGATTTATCTTTGTTTTTTGATTCTATTTTACACGCATCTCTAACTAAGCAAAACGCCTGCTCTATATCATCTGTTAAAATAAACAATTGTAAATCTTTTTTATCAATTAAACCATGATCTAATGCTTCTTTTTTGACCCATGCCATAAAATCATCCCAATATTCAACGCCAATAAGAATAATAGGAACGCGGGGTATTTTTTTTGTTTGAATTAACGTTAAAACTTCTGAAAGTTCGTCAAGTGTTCCAAAACCACCAGGAAAAACTACAAAACCACTCGAGTAGCGAGTAAGTAACCACTTGCGTTCGAAAAAATAATCTAGTTCATGATACTCTTGCACACAGGGGTTTGTTCCTTCACCCAGGTCTTTTACCCCTATGCCCATACTCACACCTTTGCCCTCACCTTGTGGAACGGCCCCACAATTTGCAGCTTCCATAACTCCAGGACCACCGCCCGTTAAAACAGAAATATCAACTGCTGTTAGTTTTGCAGCTAATTCGTGCGCCATACGCCAATAACGATCATTCTTTTTTAATTGGGCTCCACCAAAAATGGATATAAGCGGTTTTGGTAAGCGCGATACCTTCCATACGCCATAGGTAGTTTGAAACACAACACGCAACATTTTAAAAAAGAAACCACAACACCATATGATACGTCTAAAAATCATACTGCTCTCCTTAGATTTGCGTTATTATCACGTTGTTCATTACTACAGTACTCTTACCGGATGAGGTAAACCAAGAGTTTAATTAATTGACTCTTTGAAGACAGCAATCAACAAAAAAGTTTAGTCCTTTTTGTACTGTGTATAGGTGCCACCACTTTGTTTCACAAGTGTTTTCATTTTTTCTTTTAAATAATTCCACTCACTAGAATCATATTCCTGGCTGTAGTACACAACAAGATAAATATCCAAATTTCCTTGATTCAGGCAGCCTCTGACCGCCTTCTCAATTGCATCGGCTATCCATGTAAGCTTATTGTTAAAAACACCA
>JABSSP010000046.1 GCA_013213985.1 Candidatus Babelota bacterium
AAATTCCTGCGGCTTCATTGTCGTTATATTTATTAGTGAAGGGCGGTTCGGTGCCATCTTGTTGTGTGACTTTATACTGTAAGGGTGTTAATTTTTTTTTGAGTTCTTCATCAGATGATTTTTTATATTGTTGGTTTTCCTTTGGGTTAGTTTCTTTTTTTTCTGTTGTCATTTTTTTATCCCAAATTTTTTTAAAAAATGAAGGGCGTCCCGAGCGAGTATAGTACCATTTGTATCGGATGGGATTCTTTTTTGCATAATCTTGGTGATAGTCTTCAGCCTTATAAAAAGGCGAAGCTTTTATAATTTCAGTGACAATAGGTTTTGAAAAGCGTTTTGATTGTTCTAATTTTTTTTAGATTTTTCTGCTTTTTTTTTTGTTCTTCGTTAAAATAAAAAATAATAGAACGATAGTACGGGCCGCGATCACCAAAGGAGCCATCTTTGTCAGTCGGGTCAATGTTTCGCCAAAATATTTCAAGTAATTGAGAGTAAGATATTTTTTGTGGGTCATAGATAATTTTTATTGTTTCTACGTGGTTGCTGTCAGCGTAATTTTTATATGTAGGGTCAGCTTCTGTTCCGCCAGCATAACCAGAAATTACGTCTTGTACTCCATCTAATTTTTCAAACGCTGATTCAAGACACCAAAAACATCCGCCAGCCAGCAGTGCTGTTTCATTTTTGTTTTGTATTTCTGTAGCCATTGTGCTTCCTCCTAAAAGAAGGGCGGTTAAAAAATATGTTTTCATAGTTTTCCTTTTTCCGTTCGCCCTGAGTACATCCTGAGTAGCGAAGCGTATCGAAGGGCTTGTCGAAGGGTACGAACAATATTTTTATGTTTTACACAAAAAACAAGCCCAGGTATTTTATTATATACCCTGGGCTCATTTAAAATTGTTAGAAAAAATAATGTTATCTTTTCTTGCGCAACATAGGTAAACCAGTTCGACTGTTTTCCATTACTTCATATCCATCTGGCAATGCATCAAGAGCGTTCTCTTTTGCTTCACCTGCAAAGTAGAAGATTTTTTGTTTTCTATCGCCCTTAAGCGTAACTACTTTTGAATGTAGGTAGTAAGTTTTGCCACTTTTTTTGGATTCAACACTATAAGCCATAGTTGCCAAGCTCCTTTTTTATAAAAACAGTATTTTTATTACATCATGCATCATACCAATAACAGTAATGAATTAATTTATAAAAAATCTAAAAACTGCCTCCATTACTGCTGAGAGCTAGTTTGGTAATTGCACTATTGATTGTATACTGAAAAGAGAAAAAAGAATATTCCCATTTTTGTGTTTTTCATATTTTTTATAAACACAATGATGTTGTGAGGTTTATATGTACTACTATTCAAGCTTCAGAGGCGTTTTTTTTATTATTTTAGGTGCCGTACTTTTTTTTATGGTTACTGGTGATCTTATCTTTAGAATCTCCTTAGGATTATTAGCAATCTATCTGATAAATTATGGTTTCCGTTTGCGTGGTATGCCTCCTCTTCATACTGTGCTTCATTCCTGGTTAGATCGTTTACAGTGGTGATAAAGGCTACCTTGTTAATTTGACATTCTTATTCTGAAATGCCTTTTCTGGGTCATGAAAATATGACCATTTTAAAATCGGGAGCACGTGTGAAAAAATTAATTATTGGATTATCTTTTGTATTGCTGGGGAGTATATAGGCAGATGTACAATTTAGTTATAGAAAAAGTCCTTATTTTACTCATCAGCCAGTTCTCTATGAAGTGGTAAAAAGTACACGTGGTCCTGTTATTGAATTTGGTTGTGGAGATGGTAGCACTGCCTTATTACATGAAATTTGTAAAGAGAGTGGACGAATACTTGTGTCCCTAGACGATGATTTGAAATGGCTTGATAAATCAAGAAAAAAATATTTAGGCGATGGTTATGAACCTGACAATTCAGGTTGGCATAAATTTTATTTTGTCCCGGGGAGAAAAAATCGTGTTGATCCGGAGCACTGGATTACATT
>JABSSP010000047.1 GCA_013213985.1 Candidatus Babelota bacterium
AATAAAGCACCGGCAGTAAAACTTGCTTCAGCTGAAAAACACATTTTTTCTCCTTTTTCTATGGCCAGAATATCAGATGGTTTACTGCCTGGACGAATGGCAGTAGAACCCTTCGTAGTTTTTAGCGAAGTAGGGTCAGACTATAAAGGATACACAAAAAAGCTAAACCAGTTATTAGACAAATGCAAACTGCCTATACTAAAAATAGGCGTTTGCATTTGTCTAATAACTGGTTTAGCTTTTTGAACAAATGATAGGAACTAAATGGTGGGTCAACAAAAATGCACAATTCAAAAAATAACCCAACTATAGTCATTGCGGCGGTAATTGAGAAGGATAATAAATTTCTCATTGCTCAGCGAGGGAAAAAAGATCATTTATACGGAAAGTGGGAGTTTTCTGGCGGTAAAATGGAAGCCGGAGAAACAGATCAACAATGTTTGCAGCGAGAATTGAACGAGGAATTTGGTATACACGCCGAAGTTGGTTCGTATCTGTGTACTGTTGATTTTGAGCACAAGGGCAAGCAAATGAAAATGCTTGCATACTATGTTACTTCCTATCGCGGTGAACTTACCTTATTTGAGCATCAGCAAATTAAATGGGTTAGTAAGGATGAATTATCTTCGTATGATTATCCTTCTCCAGATTTACCCATTATTGAATTGCTCAAAGAAAAATCCTAATTGAATATCTAATCTATTTTTTAATTTTTTATTTGATGTTTTTATTGATATAAAGTACAGTAGGTATCAAGCAGTGTTTCATTTATGAGCATTTTTATAAGGAATTACTGTGTTAAAAACTTCTCGTAAAATCTTTTTTTCTGTTGTATTGATTTCATTACTTGGATCAAGTTCGCGTTGCGATGCAATATTCGCCACTCTAGTAGTCATTGCTATGAAAGTAGCACCTTATCTTATTTGGACTGCACCTCCGGTGATCGTTGGAGGGTATCAGTGGTATCATAATTCATTGTCTGTAAAAATGAATCAAGGCTTTCAAGAGGCCCGTCAAGATCGTGCGCAATTGAGAACTGAAATAAAGGGTGGTTTCGACACAGCTTGTCAAGAACGGACACGGCTGCAAACGAGTGTTGATGGAAACGGCCTAGCAATTAGTGAACTCGCCAAACAAGAAAAGCTGAATCATGGAAATACGCTTACTGCTCTCCAACAAACCACCGATGATCTTACTCTTATGCAACGTGAAACGTATATAAAACTTAAAGAAAGGCTTATGTGTGCAGCAAAAAAACACGAGAGTATTACAGCAACGCTGACAGATAATAGTAGTCAGCTGTCTGATCTTACCAAATTGCAAATGCTATTACAACAGCAATTCACCAGAATGGAAGCGAAGATTGATCGATTGTTAAAACCTTCACAGCTAGCGCATCACTCTTTTCTGCAACGACGGGGCTTCTATTCTGGCCCAGACTCGTTTCTGCAACGACGGCGGCTTCTATCCTGGCCCGGCCCCAGGTACGCCTTACTCCCATCTGCAACGACGGCGGCTTCTATCCTGGCCCAGCCCCAGGTACGCCTTACTCGCATCTGCAACGACGGCAGTCCCTAGGAGGGCCCAGATTGATGAATAACCATAAATAATAACTAATCATCATCCTGCAACAACTATATTAGAGGGACCTAACAAGGTCCCTTTTTTCATTTTCTAGTTTCTTTCTCCTATAACTTTTTATACTACAAATATTAAAAGGGTTACGGGGGAGAAGCGGATATGAAATATGATTATGATTTAATTGTAATCGGTGGAGGTTCGGCAGGATTAACTGCAAGCAAATTAGGTCGTGGCTTTGGTAAAAAAGTTGCACTGATCGACAAAGAAAACCGACTCGGTGGCGAATGTAGCTGGACTGGTTGTGTTCCCAGTAAAGCGTTAATTAAACAGGCCGGCGCGTTGTATGAGGCACGTCGATTAGACAAATATGGCATCA
>JABSSP010000048.1 GCA_013213985.1 Candidatus Babelota bacterium
ACTTGCCTGCTTGCCATCACCAATTCTAAACACACCGTCGCTGGTGGCAAGTAATAATACTTTTTCTGAAACTAAACAATCAAAAAAACGATCGTAACGTTCAAAAGATGACATATCATCAACTGTAGCCAATGTAACACGTGACAAATCGCCAGTTTCAAAGTTGCTTTTGGTAATATCAATTTTATCAAGACGTTTGTCAGTTAAAACATACACAAAAGTTCCGTCACTGGTAATTTTACACACGCGTTTATAATCACCAATTTTTTTAAAAGACATGCCATCTTCTAATTGTTGTAAATGCGGAATCAATTGTTTGGTCCAACCACGACCATTTTTATTAGTCAACACCGCAAGACCACAAGTGCCTCCAACAAAAAGATATCCATCGCTTTTGCCATCACCTACAATTTCAGCTGCATCTATCGAACTAAGATCGTCAAGAACGCCGCCCGAAAATGTGATACATTGAATATCATTTTTACATGCTCGTATTGATTTACCGACTACTTGGCCTGTTTGTGCAACTACAACCGTGTTGCCTCCCGTTGCAACCAACACACTCATGCCACATAGCGTCGGTGTTTTTGGAGAAAAATCAAATAGCCCCTGAACTCCACCGGCATCTTGAGGGAATAATTCATTCAATGTGGAAATTAAGTGTTGCATTCCATCGCTTGCACCTTGACCCCATTGGGTTTTTTTAACAATTGAACCATGTTCGGTGTTATAAAAATACAGAGTGTGATCACGCTGTGAAACTGATGTTGCACCAACTATAGGCGCATCGACACCTGCAACTCTTTGCCACTGCATCCAACCGGTAATCATTTGTCTGTCATCAAAGAGTGCTTGGGAAGAAAAAACACCTGGTTCATATCCTTCATCAGCCGACTCAACAACTGCAAAAACCGCAGAGCCCCGTACGTAGATATCAACTATATTACCTGCCGGTAATGCTCCCGCACCGACACGCGCTTGGCGACTTTCTTGAGTAAAAAGATGTTCCGGCTTGGTTGCAGGCTTGGTAAACACTCGAGAATCTTGTGTAACATCAGCAAGGGTACCATGAACAGTATGATTAATAGTGTATTCATTCTGACCTTCATGGCGCCTCGCGTCATACACTATTGGCAATGCAAATACTGTTCGTTTAGTTTCTTTATTTGTTCCATTGCCACCAAGTACAATAAGATATGTAGGAGAACTAATGTCTGAGGTTGTACGCATTGTTTTGACCTTATGAATACACACCGATTGTTGAGCACCTTTAGCTCCAACAATTTTATCACCAGCACCATCAAACACACAATCAGGTGCAATTGGTCTTACAATAAGCTGTCCATCTATCGTATATGTTGCTACCGCTAACGCACGCGTACCACTGTTTTTATCGTCGGCCGATGTTGTTTGTAACGCAAGATATAATCTTCGGTCCCATTGTAAGTTACCTTTGGGAAGACTCCAAGTAATTTCATCTACGTGTAAATCAACAACATCGCCCATCCACGATAGATTTTTTCCCATTTTTAATACAACGGAAGACTTATTTAATGGTGCTGCGCATGGATAGTCTTTGCCACCTTTTTGCGCATTGAATTGCCTAATAATTTTCTGCGGATATCGACTGCCAATTTTAGTTTCGCTACCAGGTTTTAATAACGCAATGCCGCTACCATCCTCACCAAATAATGTTGATTGAGAAGAACTAACCGCTGCAGCAACAAAATCTTGACCAATAATAGTCAAACCCACAATACCACCTGCTATTTCACCTTTAGCGTCTTTTATATTTTGAGAAACTAAAACCGCCCCGTTGTTTGGTCGCGTGTCCTCAATGAAGTGAATTTTATTTTGATCTTGATTAACCACTACTAAATGATTATCAACCACAACAAGAAAATGTACTTGCGAATTAAAAAGTGGATTTTTTTGTTTCTTTTTTCCGTTAAGCGTAACTTCTTCAGGCGTTAAACTTTCAAATGTATCACCCATGCTACTGACCCGCGCAAGAGAATCTTCACCCGCTGTTTGATCAGCCGCACCGATATAAAAATATCGTTCTGAAGCAACCGAATTACCAAACATGCCGTTTTGTTGAATCTTTCCAATAGTCGATACACCAATAGGAAAAGAAAAAGTTTGTTCTTTATTTTTTGAATTTCCAATCAATACATCAGCTGCATGCACCAGCGAAATAGATTGCGTCAAAATAAAAAATAAAAGACTTGCTGCACTTTGCTTCCACTTAACATTCATATTAATACCTTTTTGCAAGATGTGTTTAATTAGTCTAATCTAGTAAGCTTTATTATAAAATATTTTTCGTAAACTGCCAATCAATGAAATTAACTGTTCTCTTATCACAATGCTTTTTTCAATATTGTTTGCGAGCATTTTAAATGTTACGTTTTAAAAAATTAAAATTTAATGTATCATCACAATGAATAAATTATTAATAAACTATCAACTCGCATGTGAGGATATTTTATTAATAAACAATACAAATTTATTCTGTTGTCGAGTCTAATAATTACAGGCACTACATTTACCGCTCAACAAAAGCCACTACTAAAAGTGACTTTCATTGGTGCACACATCAAACATAATGGGGCTGGAAGAACAGAATCATCAAGGATGGAAAGCTTTGGCATACGCTCTGCCAAAGAGCTAAAAAAAAAATCGCCGAAGCCATTCGTGCAACCAAAGAAGGTTTAACTGTTCCCACACTTGAACAAGTAACATGGATTAATGGCGATCATTCTCTTCCCCTGGGCATCGAAGAAAACCTACAAGCATTTTTTCATGCCAACCAATAAAAAAGCCAAATTATTGTTTCAACGCTTACACTTACAAACGAAAACAACAAGAACCGTCATTGTTGTACTATTCAGTAAGCACGAATGTGTTGAAGACTCAATACTATTTAACTTTACCTATTATGTTATAATCCCCTCATCAAAAAAAAGGGCTTTTCTCACTCAATTAATTTTCGGATAAGCTCTAAGATTTAAACAAGATTGTATATTTCTCGTACCCTTCTTTTTCTAAATCTTCAACAGGAACAAATCTTAGCGCGGCGGAGTTGATGCAATAGCGTAAGTCTGTAGGCGGTGGACCATCTTTGAATATGTGTCCTAAGTGTGAGTTTGCATGTCTGCTACGAACTTCAATTTGGGTTCCAAACCAGCCTTTGTTTACTTTTTCTACAATATTTTCTGGTGCTAACGGTTTGGTAAAACTGGGCCAGCCGGTCTCAGAATAAAATTTATCTAACGAACTAAACAGTGGTTCACCTGAAACAATATCAACATAAATTCCTGCGGCTTCATTGTCGTTATATTTATTAGTGAAGGGCGGTTCGGTGCCATCTTGTTGTGTGACTTTATACTGTAAGGGTGTTAATTTTTTTTTGAGTTCTTCATCAGATGATTTTTTATATTGTTGGTTTTCCGTAGGGTTAGTTTCTTTTTTTTCTGTTGTCATTTTTTTACCAGTATCCAGTAGAAGAGATGGTCCATTATATTAATTAATTCAATAAAAAGCGAATTGAAAATTCAGTTTGTTTTGCTGTCAGTTGGTACATAAAAACTTTTAAAAAATATCCCGAATGAAAAACTTAATAGTACTCAAACTTTTGTTTATGCGTTTATAGAATTACATGTACTACTTTATTTAGCTAAACAGATACAGATATGGTTTTGGGCAAAATGTCACCCGGCCATCGGAATTAATCCAACCACCATAAACAGATGAAAAATATCAACAACAAAAAACAAAACACACATACCATGTGTCACATCATTGTTGTTCAGCCAGGCATCAAGTCATTGTCAGGATGACAGATCCAGCAGCAGCAAAATCCAAAACAGTAGTTCAGCAACATTTTGTTTTTACAAACCAAACATGAAAGATAAAAAATAAGAAATGATTAGAATGGTATCATCAATTGATACAAACTATGTAGGCAGTGACATCCACAGTCAGTGCAAACAAATAAGAAAACAACAAGCAATTAGACAATTCTAGGCAGTACTTGTAGTAAGTATGGAATGATGAAGTAAATCAGCATATTTTGGACACACTAGTGTGACAACATTGCTATTGCCTGGGCGTTGCTTTTCCAGGTTGAACAGGGGCGTAATGAATACATAGACATGCAAATAATACTACACTACAATAAAATAATTATGTCATTTGCAAGAATAAAATTACTGAAAGTAATTCATTCACATTATGTCATTTGACAACGAAAGACGAAAAAAATGTCATTGAAATCAAGTTGCCACCGCAAATGAATATGAAAATTAGCTTACCAGTTTCCGAATTGAATGATGTCCCGCAATTTGATGAAGATGTGTCGATGGGTCCTCAGATATTCCAATTATCGAAATTTATCAATCATTTTAACATACGAAAAACACATGTGGAAAAAAAAGATTTTGTTAGTTCAATTTTTAAAGAAATAAATGGCGCCATGCAAAAAACCACTACTATCTCTATCTTTAAAATTTTGGGCGTGGGAAAAAAGCATGGTCTTCTAAACAATCTAACCAGAATTTTAAAAACCCTTATTTATACAATACAATACAATAATGGATTTTTACCCCGCCAATTAACCCCGTTAAAAAGTTTCCATAGCGGAAAGAGGATTTAAAAAAAACATTAACATTATAAAAACATTAAAAAATAAATGCAACACTCACATACATCCATTTGCACAATCAGATTGGATTGGTAGAATTTCTCAAATAAATGTTCAAATTTGATTAAATTAAAAAATTCCAATTAAAGTATGTGTATACATGCAAAGAAAAAAATATGGATTAATATATGTACAAAAAAAACAATCTTATTTCAATTCGTTTAAATAACATAAAAATTGTATC
>JABSSP010000049.1 GCA_013213985.1 Candidatus Babelota bacterium
AACACCAATAAGTTTATTGATGGTTCTTCCAACGAGGCTATCAGGGTCAAAGCCGTAGCGTATGGCATAATCCTTAGGAACCCCCTCATTTTAAATCACAAAAGTATCAGAAAGTATGTTATTGGACCTACAGATAAAAAGCTGTAGTTCCCTATGGATAGCTCTCATCCACTGATCAGGCAATTTATGTAGGAGCTTGATAATTACTTTTCCTTGGCTAAACAACGAGTGCGTTCTTTTTTTAGAGGTGTTTGATTTGATATATTTGTCGTACCCAGCGGCCTCACTAGCGGCACCAAATAGCGTTAGAATAATGATGACAATTGCGCTTATTAACAATAGGCGATCCCTACGGTCTAAGGATCTTATACGGCTCTTTTTAAGACCCATGCCAAACTGTAAATCTTTCTCATCACGGTAGCTCGTTTCAGTTGTCCAGCGTTTGCCATACAAATCCAGGACGGTTTGCGTGGCAATGTTTTTTAAGCTACAAACAAGGCACCAAATATCTTTCATCGCCGGTTGTTTTGATATAACAACTTTTTTAATAGGATAATCTTTTACAGTAATTTTTGCATTATCAATTGACTTGGTTTCTTCTCCTGAAATCCACTCGTGTGCAAGCCTCTTTTTGTTATCGCTGCTTGTCACGGTGAAGTTGCGTTTTATACGTAAAATATAGTGAAATCCTAGCATTTCACGCAGGTACTTCATGGTTTTTAAAGTACCGAATTCTCTATCAGCAAGTACGATGACCTCACATGTTTTGGGAGCCAGTTGCCTTAATTTGAACAATAGCTCTTTCACATGGTTATTTTTCTTGCCTTTAATATTTTTACTACTTACTGTTTTCCATAATAACGGTGTGGCTCTTCCATGCGTTGTCACCAATTTTAATGTTATTATCATTTGAGAGTCTTTGTGAAAAACAGTCCAGTCCTTAGCAACATAAATCCTTGAACGATTGCCAATTAAAAATTGAGCGAGAACGTTTTGGCAATAATTAACATCGATAGCTTCGTTCGACAACAACCTATCAACTTGTTTCTTGGTATGCTTTGGGTGGCGACCTTTGAGCTCCGCTAATCCTTCACCAATTTTACTCGGAATAAGTGAGTTAGCTACTAGAACACCTGAGACTGCATTTGCCAAAGATTCCTTTTGCTTACTGTGTAATAAGCTGAAACTTTTATCTGTGAAACTATTTAGGTCGGTAGTGTTAATGGGTAAACTGCTGTGGGTCATTATTCATCACCTTAAAGTTTATTAGTCTAAACAGATGGATGATGCTCCTCTTACTTCCTTATTTCAACCACTTACAACCAATTGTTGTACTGTTTTGCTACAAATATGAGGGGATCCCTGAGGTATTTACCATGTATTTGAACATTGCTCTAGCAGGCAATGGGTTCAATATAAGTGAGTTTGAGGATATCGAAGATTATCATGCGGCTTTAAGCGATATCCTCTATAATCCACAAAATCAATTTCATCAAGCAATCATTGCGGAGTCTTC
>JABSSP010000005.1 GCA_013213985.1 Candidatus Babelota bacterium
CTTTTGCGCTGTTTGTTTTTCGCTTGTTCCAGTGCCTTGAGTTTTCCCTCCTTAGCCAGTCTAGGCGGGTAATCATATGGGGCGGACCATTCCCCCTTCCTGGCAATTTTGACAGCCACACAGGCGTTGTAGAACAAGATCTGGGCAATACTGGGATTGTGTTTATCTTTGGGCTTACCCCTGAATTGATGTTTGATGGCCCACATCATTTCGGCTTTGGTTTCCACGGGATTAGACGTACAGTGTTTGCGTTCCAGAATGACGTCATCAACCATCTTTTCAATTTTTGCTGGGATAGATAGCGCAGTGTTGCCAGCGCATCGCCATGGTTTCTGTGGTTTCTTGATTGCATTTTCAGAAAATAAACGAGTTTGTTTTGTAGCAGAGGGGTTGACGGCTTGGGTTTGTATGATACCCTCCGTTTTTTTAGAAAAATGTAATTTATTTAAGGATAGACTGCATGACGATGCAGTCGTAACTGGCTCTATCACCCGTTCTAGTTTTCTGCGATCAGCCATCAGATGCATTCTTGGGACGATTCCGGTCTCCTTGGATGTTATTTTTTTGTCCAAAACTTCAATCTCAGCTTCAACTCTAATTTTCTCCGCCTGCTGCGCTTTGGCTTGCTCAACACTGCCTACCGTTTCCGAGCTGTCTGAATCATTCACTACGCTCTGCTTAGTGAATGATTCAATCTTTGGAGTTGATTGTGGTTGAGGGGCATCGTAGGTAGTAGTCTCAGCAATTTCAGCGGGTAACGGTGCATTGTGTGGTGCTGCGGGGATGCTTTCAGCCGCAGGTGTTGAGGTTACTGGTAATGAGTTATTAATCCCGAAATGAATCATCTGTTCGATATTTTTGTGACCGACGTTTTCACTAAAACAGGCGACGTCCTTGCCGTTGGAATTGCGGTATACAGAACATGATTGCCCATGCTTACCCTCAATATGTGTTCGTTGTTTGTTTTTGATAGACATGCCCGACATGTCGCGTTCTTTGGCATCTACGCAGTATTTTTTGTGAAAATAATCGGGTATACATATCTCATATACCATCACACTGTTGTTGCGGTCGTTGTTGTGACTGAGTGGATCTAACCAGCCGCATTCCACCAATCTGGCCTGGCATCGCTGGACTGTCTCTAGCTTCAAATCTAAGTTGTCTGCCGTCCTGTGAGGGTAGTTCATCACTTCCCAGTATTCGTAATTCATCCGGTGGTAGAGGTCTTGCCAAATAGACCTATCGGCAGGGGTCAGTCGCTTATCTTTATGAAGCGCGATGTGAACACAGTTCGGGACCAACCTGTAAGACTTTGTGTCAACCAGAAATTGCATTTGCTCAGGAGTCGTATGCTTCTGTTTTATATGTGATTGCTTGGTTTCAACTTGGTTTTGAGGGGCGGTTATTTGTGTTCTAGATATGGATTGTTGGTTTTGTTGTATAGCTAACATTTTTCTTATCCTTAAGCGCCTTGTTGAGCTTAAGAAAGGGACTTGCTATACTACCGTTATCAATGGCGGTGTATAGATTTTGTTTTTTTCTTAGCTCAATCGAAGCTTTTAGTTTCAATTGAATCTGATTAAGAATCAAATCTTTTATTCCCGGCAAAAACGCTATCTTCAAACTTAGCGTTTTTGCCGAAACTTATTTTCTGTTCTGAACATTCGTTCAATGCCGTCAATCAGCAAAGAATTCATCATAGCAGATATTTACTGTTGTCAGTCAAATGCATATTTTGGCCAAAGCATGGCTTGTTAGCGTCATAGCCTTCAATAGAGGGGTATTTCAGCAAGGTGAAGCTTTCCAATAACAATTCAGCCAAATTCAAGCCGCGCAATTTTCTGCGTACATCCTCTTCATTTGAAGCGTTGAAAAGCTTTTCAATGTCTGCCTTATGATTGCTGTCACCCAAATCAGGAAGACCAAGCGTCTTCTGCTCGTTTTTTTCTGCTGCGCCGATGAAATAACCGCACAAATATTTCACCTGGTCTGTCGATAGCGTAATATCGTTTGACTTCAAATGCTCTGAAATTACTTTGACGTGCATATGATGTAGCGTCGAGAAAAACGGAAGGCTCAGAACGTCGTTGCACTTTTCTTGGTCTGCGCGCACCATCTGAAGAGTTAAATCCTCAATATCTTTGACGAGGCAGTAATGGGTTACTTTGTCGTTCGTAATGCCGAGAGCTACTGAATTTTTGATATTCAGTACACGTGAAGTTGGCTCAATAGTTTTGAATGGTTTAATCTGTTCCGCGATTTCAAGGTAATTACAGACAATAATGTCACCATCAGTATTTAGATCTATGATTTCAATGCCGGTTATTTTGAATAGAGTGAGCCATTCTTTAGCGTGTGCAATCATGCTCGCATCACCTAGTGCATCACCAAATTCACCACGGTAAGGTGCTTTCTTTTGAAAGAACCCAGGGGCAGGGCAACTGTTGCTACCAATATATGTCTTATTCAAGTGCGTTTCAAATGTGTGAATGTTTTTGTTTGTTAGCATCTACCAAACCCTTTTTTGTAAAAATAACACGGCCTGTTTCAGCACTCTTTACCATGAAAAACAAGCATTGATGAATCAGATGTATTACATCCATTTCAAGCAACTTTTCGTACAGCATATATTTTCTTTGTGCATCGAAGATGGTTTTTAATTGGGATTGATAGGTATTGACAGTTCTTTTGTCAATTCCAATAATTGTTGAAATTTCAGAATCTGTGCGGCCACTAACCCAAAGGCAAAGTGTCTGAAGCTGTCGGCATGTAATGCTTGCGCCAATGAAATCTAAATATGTGAGAGTATCAGTAAAAAATCTACATGCCAGAGGTTTGATTGAAACTGTATCCATTGCTTTTGTATATTTATCCATCGTGCCTTATATCCCCGCCCTGAACGACGGGGTTTTACGACACGATGGATAAAATCTTACCGCGTGGTTTTTTCAGATTCGCCATGTATCCCGCTTCTTGCCTCTCTATTTGGCAAGCGGCGGTTTAATCTTAGCGAGCGTAGAACTAAGCTGCCGACACGACAGGTTTTTCTTCATTATCAACAGCTTGAGCCTCATGTGGCGCCTCGTCTTTAGCATCATTATCAAGGTTTGTCACAGGCGTATCTTGTATGTTTTCTTCGGGTTCTGGCGCTGACACATCAACATCTGTTTCATCTGATGTTTCGGCTGTCGAAGCAGCAAGCGCATCATCAGGTTGAGGGGCGTCTTGAAGGTCAATTGATGTTTGCTCATCTGAATCTTCACTGATAGCTTCAACTTCTAGTTCTGGATTTTCTATCACATTGACGGACTTCTTGTTCGCTGATTTTTTTCGAGATGATTTTATTTTTTTAGCTTTTTTGGGCTTGGGTTTCTTAGTGCCTGTGATTTTATCAGGGTTGGCAATCAGCTCGGCTATGTTTGTGAAATGTTTATCAGCAGTTTTAGCGGCCTTCAACGATTCTTTTGATGCGGCTAATTCCTGCTTAAGTGCATTAATTTCATTGATGACGGCTTTGTGGGCATCTCTAGCACGGGCTAACTGCTTAGTTGTACCTTGAGTGCGTTTGATTGCCAGTTTTTTAATGGCTGCTGATTTTTTCTCAAAAGCAGTTTTTTGTTTGCCAGCAAGTTTGTCAGATTGCTTCTTTAGCTTATCGCTGACTGCAATGAGTTTTTTTACTTCACTGTTTAACCCTTTAGCCGTCACATCCAAACTCTTTCTGAAATCAGCTTGGAGTTTGGCAATGACATTAATGCCAGAGGTAGCCTTGGCCTTTTTAGTTGCTTTCGAACTCGGTTTGGCAGCTTTGGTTTTTTTCACCACAGCTTTCTTTGCCGGGCTACGCTTGCTCTTGGCTGCCTTGGTCACTTTGCTTTTTTTTGGCTTGGCTGATTTTGCTCTGGGCATTCTAAACTCTCCGAGTTACAGGGGTAAACAGTTCGCTACTTTATGATGAATTATTTTTAGTGGCTTTCTTCTTTTTGCTCGATGTTTTCTTCTTGGGTGCTGGCTTAGAAGGTGCGCTTGGCTTGGCCTTACTAAGTTTCGCTGCAAATTGTTCCTTCATCGCTTTGACTTTTTCGCGATTGTTCAGCTTGACTTCTCTCAGTGATTCTTTGGTTGCCTTGAGCTGGTCGCGAAGTTTAGCAATGGTTTCTTTTGTTTTGACCAACGCGTCACTTTTACCCGATGGCGCTTTTTTTGCGACAGATTTTTTAGCAGGTGATTTCTTCTTGGCAACTGATTTTTTAGAGGAGGCTTTTTTTGCTTTGCTTTTTTTAGTGACTGGCATATCATTCATTCTCAAAATTAGTTAAGGGGTTAACATTACACCACATCAGGTGGAGAAAGAAAAGCCCACGCCATTTTAGTTGAGATTGAAACTGAATGCTACCAGTACAGAATCATCATTATTTTTCAGTATTTTTAATTGGCTTGCCATCTAAAAAGTTCTGATTAACTCGGTCTTTTAATTCTTTACCTGTCCTGAAGTAAATTGTATGTTTTGCCGGCGATCCGACCGCAGCGCCTGTTTTGGGATTTCGTGTTGCTCTGGGTGGTTGATAACGCATAGCAAAGCTACCAAAACCTCTAATTTCAACACGCTGCCCTTTTGCTAAAGATTGCGCCATGTATTCAATGATGCACTTTGTAGCCTTCTCAATATCTTGATGCAGCAAATGAGGCTGCATGATAGCGAGTTTGTCGATTAATTCTGCTCTGGTCATATTTGTTTTGCCTGGTGTCTAAAATATGGGTTGCCTATTTTATACTAATTAACGTAGCAAATCATGAACAAGTAAAACTACCACTCATCCTCATCTTCGTCCTCTTCTTCAAAATATCGACTGCTTATATTAGGTTTGTCATCTTGCATGTGTCGAGTATCAACATTAGGTTCGTCGCTTTTGTAGCTGTAATGCTCACTAATATACCTTTGAAGCTCTGGATCGGTTTCAATCGTGTCTAAAATCTGCAAATGACGCTCAGTTAATGGTTCTGGCATTGACTCGACAAACTTTGGTATATCGTGTGCTAGTTCTTGATGTTCTTCGATTTTACTTGATTCAAGTTGCACTGCAACATCCATCCATAGCTGCCTAATTGTTGACTGCGTTTGCTCTATGTTTTCCTCCCACGGTCTATCTTGTTGTGGCTTACCATCAATTGTATTTTGAATTTGCATGTCATATTCCATCATATTTGAACGCTCAATATAGGGCTTAATGCCTCTCTTTTTCATGTACAAAATGACATCGTTTACAGCTTTAAGCACTACACCTCGTGACCGCCTAGAGGTTGCCTCAGCTTCAACCCCTCGCTGCCTTAATTGCTCAGCAAAACCTTCTCGCCATATCTGCGGGTCACCTTTTTTGACCACTAATCGTTTGAAATCGAACCCTAAATTTTTCACACACAGGTGAACGTGTGGTGAGTCTGTGTCCTCATGAAGCGCGAATAGATATTGATAATTATGACCAAATTGATGCTTTGCAAAGGCTCGAACCGCATCTTTTACAGTGCTGGATTTGGTTCCTTTTGGCATCGATAATACGATGTTAGTGGTGTCTCTCGTGTTGTCATTTCGAAAACCTTTAATTCTATTCCACTGCCTATGGACACTATTAATTCCATCTCTACCATCAATAGTCTCACCTATTTCCGTCTCAATTTCCACCTTACCGTTGCGACTAATATAATCCATATGTGCTTTCATATGCTCACTTCCTTTGCAATTCCCAGTAACTTTAACCATTACCTCTGGGACCCTATTAATGACTCTACGCGCCTTACTAAATAGATTTTTATCACCACCTCCGCGCCCACGTCTTACGGATCCTTCGAATATTTTTAGAAGATTATCTTCAGCTAATCTACTCATTTGGACGCTTCTTATCAATGGTAAAATCTACCATATTGTAAGCTATATCCAGGTGCTTATTAAGCTCATTACTGAGTTCAGTTATTGCATCAAGTTTCAATTTGTCGGTGTCTCTAAATTCAGTATTTAGAACCCTAGCTATCTGGTTAAGGTTGCGCCCAATTCGCTCAATTTTTCTTGTGGAATCTAACAAAGAATCGACTTGTTTTTGAGATAAAAGGCTAACATTATCGACTGAGGATATCGCCAATAAACGCAGCCAAGTTGATCGACTTGGGAACCCCTCATCTCTACATTTTTTGGTTATTTTTTCATTTTCTGAATCAGAAAACGCGACAAATAATCGGTTAGATCTGCGCTTTCTTAATCCTTTAAAGTCTGGGTCAAATTGGCTAGAAGTAACTTTTTCTAACATCAACCCCAGCATTTCTGATTGGTTCAATCCTTCACTTTCACAGTAGGATTGCCAAGCTAATTTTTGTTTTTTAGTAACCATTTTTTGTATAACTGGCATTGATATTTTCCCCCAATATTAGTTTGAAAAATAACTTTAAATCATAGTTTTTATGAAAAAGTATCAAACACACGAATCCAGCCCTAGCATCATTTCTTTCCTACGTTCGCATTTTAACATTTCTTTCAAATATTGAGGCAACTACCTTAAAGGCGTTGGGCATGAGGAATTTTTGATTTCTGAGTCACTGGTTAGCTGCAAACTTAAACTCAGAATTTAATGGCATTTTAGTTGACATTAATAGCACCTTGAATGTAACTTGGCGTCATTGATTGAATGCAATTTTGAATGATTGAGAGTAAACAAGATGACAGGTACTAAACAAAGATTTATCAAAGTGTATAGAGGTGACGACCCAACATCGAGGGGGAAATATATCAAAGATTTAGATATACAAAAAACCTTGGTTACATTCCTATGTCTGAAAGCTGGAGCCCAGGTTCACATGGCATAGGTAGCTTTATCATCGCTATAATCTGCATTCCAATTCTTGGGGTTGGATTGGTTGCATTAATATACATGCTCATAGTAAAGCCTAAAGGCATGTTAACTGTCATCTACGAATTAGAAAATACTGCGATTGAAATTGAACCTACCTGAACTTAGGGAACTGATTAGAAGTTTCATTGAACATCGCTTTTGCAATCTTCTTAAACTCGTTACTATCGAGATAGATTTAATCAATCCATCTCTTTTGACATTTCAAGGTTCTTCGCGCATCAACCACGATAAACTTATCCCATTTAATATCAGTTTTTAACAGGGGCGCCATTTTAAATCGCTCTCGCTGCCCAACCCTGCGCTGAACACTAGACTTAGATTTTAGTTTTTTAGCGCACTGTGGGCGCTGTATTTTCGCGTGTGTGCTGATTTCAATTGCGCGGCATGATTGCTTGTGTCTGATTTGGTGTTGATATCTGTTTGGCGGTAGAATAGCTGATATCATTTCACTACTAATTGAGGACATAAGATGCTTATTAAAGCCGAAAAAGCCAAAGAACTAAAAACCATTGATACATTTAAGATGGAAGCGGGTTTGCACAAAAGAATCTTGCAATACTGTAAAACTGGCAAGTTTGATATGCCTGATTTCTTTAGGGGCGCTGCTAACTATTTGTTTGAACAAGAGGACAAATTGAAGAAAAATAACGCCAAACTGAGAAAGGAGAAATCCATCACAAAAAACAACAAAGCCGTTGCTTAATATTTAATAGTTTTACGCCACAACATGACCTGTTGTGGCGGCCTAATCAGAGAAAAATTAACCTGAATGACATCCAATTCTCATCTGATTTTTAGGTGACTTCTTCATCTGTAATCAACTACCCCGCGCTATAGGGCGAGGCTTGTGAAAGCCTCAGTTTTCCAGCCCAAGTGCTTCGGGCACTACAAAAGGAATTGGGCTTTTTTGAAGTTTAAAACGGCAAGTTTAGATGTTTTCAAAATTCCAAGGTATTTAGATCCCCCTCGGCGAGAGACAAGAAGACGCGTAGCGGATTGTTGTCCCGAAGCGAGGAACACGCCTCTACTGTGCTCTTGTCTTGTGCGGTGTTAACAGGTGGGTATTTGGGGTGATAGCTTGAAAGTTTGCGATCTAAAGTGTTGAGGGAGTTCTTGGGTGTTCTGATGAGCGAAGGTGAATGCATTCCCACTCTGTACTCTAAATGGGTCCTTTCAGGACAGATAGTTTAGAATAGAGTGCTGACACAAACTCTGCGTTACGCTCGCGGCACTGGTGTTGCTCAGGTCAATAGTAGCCAAATCTGGCATAATGTAACCATGAATGGGAGATATGCCAATGCCTGAAACACCTGCACTTAGCCAAAACTCTAAAATTGTTAGAGTTCACGATAAAAGTGAGATTCACGGTAAAAATAAATTTATTATTGTTGATGACACCAAAAGACATGAGGTCATAAACCCTTATAGGGTTATTGTTGTATTCATTGGGCTGAATGCACTTTTTGATCTAAATAAACTAAAGTCTCAGAGCGTTGCTTTTGCAATATTTTCACGCACAGAGGAAAGAATAAAATCAAGGGCAGTAGTAAAACATCAGGCTGACTCTAAAACAAGAAAATATAATCGACATTATATTGTTGATGTAAATGGCTCTGAGCATAGGGCCTATACTGTAGAGGCGCATGACAGAGCGAAAAAGATGGTTTATTCAGAAGAT
>JABSSP010000050.1 GCA_013213985.1 Candidatus Babelota bacterium
AACTTTTATGATTCAGCATTTTATCGTGAGCACTCACTTGAAATTCAATTACCATTCATTAAAAAGTTTTTTAAACATGTAAACATAGTTCCGTTAATTGTTGGCAAAATTAATTGTGCGCAAGCAAAACTAATTGCAACTGAACTTACACCGTACATTAATAAAAAAACATTAGTGGTCGTGAGCAGTGATTTTGTTCATTACGGAAAACGCTTTAACTACACGCCTTTTGATGATCATCAGCAATTACGCATTCGTCATTTAAATTCGCACGCAATTGAATTAATTGAACATGGAACATGCGCGCCGTTTGCAAACTTTGTACAAAAAACAGGTGCAACTATTTGCGGTGCAAATCCCATAAAAATTTTACTTTCATTATTAGAACTCAATGCATTTGGGAATGTTGAACCACGTTTCATTGCGTATGACACATCATCAAAATCTGATACAGATAATGTTGTAAGCTATGTTGGAATGCTTTTTACCACGCAAAAACTGGCAAGCTTGCCACACGAACAACAATTAACGCAGTACGAAAAAACAAGTTTGTTAACAGAAGCGCATGATGTTTTAAATCATCTGCATGACGAACACTTCATGCCAACTTTATATTATCCAATAAAATCGTTCGGACTCAAACAAGCAAAAGGTGCGTTCACAACATTCGATACTGCTGATGACAAGTTACGTGGGTGCATAGGCAGGATTATAACTTCTGGACCACTATATAAAACCGTTGCAGACGTCACAATTGACACTGCATTAAAAGATACGCGTTTTTCACCAGTGACCAAGGAAGAAGTGCCGTCATTAAAACTAAAACTTTCAATACTTGATCAACCAAAAAAAGTTAAAGGCTATAAAAACATTATCATCGGAAAGCATGGGATTATTTTAAAATCAAACGGAAAGTCGGCAGTTTTTTTACCTGAAGTTCCAATCGACTTTAAATGGAATTTACAACAAACATTGACGCGGTTAACTAAAAAAGCACAATTGCCTGCAGACATTTGGAAAACGGACGATGCGCAATTTGAAGTTTTTACGACTTTTGATATTCAAAAGAAAAAGTGACATGAAAAAATATATAATGATCACCCTTTTCTTGTGTTCTGATATATCTGCAGATATACAAGATAGAACCCAAAGACACATTCGACACAACGATTGTGCCAGTAATTATCAAACAATGCATGGCATGTATGGAAGATACCCTATGACACGCGAAGCGTCAGGAACAAGCTGGGTGCCAGATTCTAGCCCGCCAATAGGCTTTCACAAGATGTACAAAAATTGGATGTTTATGTTTGGCGGATATTCATATCTTGTCTTTGATGTTCAAGGTGGCAAACGGGGAGGTAAAAAAATATTTGATGAAAACATGATTATGTTCATGGGACAAAGAGACTTTAACAAAACAACTTTTGGTTTCAGAACAATGTTTTCATTAGAACCTGTAACCATTGGCAAATGTGGTTATCCACTCTTGTTACAAACTGGCGAAACATGTGATGGAATAACTCCGTTAGTTGATAGGCAACATCCGCATGACCTATTTATGGAATTAGCAATTGTAGGCAGCCATGAATTTAAAAAAGATCTTTCCGGTTTTTTATATTTTGGACTTCCCGGTGAACCCGCAATCGCCCCACCCGTTTTTATGATGCGATTTTCAAGCGAATATATTCCACAAGCACCACTTGGCCATCATTGGATGGACTCAACTCACGTTACCTTTGGTGTGTTGACCACCGGACTTATATATAAAAACCTGAAATTTGAATGCTCTGCGTTTAAAGGCCGAGAACCAGACGAGGACCTATTCGATATAGAAAAACCAAAACTTGATTCTTATTCTTTTCGCTTGTCATATAATCCAACAGAAAATTTTGCACTACAAGCAAGCTATGCATTTTTAAAAAGTCCAGAAAAATTACATCCAGAAGTTAATACACGGCGTTATGTACTGAGTGGAATCTACAACAAACAATTTGATAACAGTAATGTGCAAACCGCAGCAATTTTAGGAATCAATAATAATAAACCAGGAAACTTACTTCCTTCATTTTTATTAGAAGCGACGGCTGAAATACGCAAAAAACATATGGTCTTTGGTAGATTTGAAACACAAAATAATGATGAATTGTTTGAAGAACCAAGTCCATTTGCAGAAAAAATTTTTAATGTAAACAAACTGACGTTGGGGTACATCTACAATTTTTTATTCACTCGTCATTTAAAATGGAGTATCGGAGGACTTATTGATTTTCCTTTTGTCCCACAAAAAATAAAATGTAGCTACGGCAACACAACATCTGGAATGATTTTTTTACAAATTAGAATCGTGTAAAACCAAATAATATCTACTATTTCAATGAAATACCCGGATATACTATTCCAGAATTTGTTGCCACTGCTGCGCTCCTTCCATTTTTATGTATAGCAATGGCATATATTTCATCCTCATATGTTTTTAATCATTGATTTCCTGTCCGCACATCATAGAGCAGCACTGTGCCATTTTGCACGCTGGTGACAACACGCCCTCCATCGCGCGATAAAGCGACAGAATTAACCGAAGCTTTATGTGCTTTTAAGCCAACTGAAACGCCCGAACTAACATTATGAATAAATACCTGAGTATCTCGAGAACCTGAAACCACCGTACCATTCTTTGAATTCATTGCCACGGCATCAACCGGTCCTTTATGTCTATGCGGAACATATTTCATGTGTGACATAACAGAAATCAATGGAACATATTTAATGGTTCCCGATTTTAATCCCATAACAAGCGTTGTATCGTCTGCAGAAAATGCAGCTGAAGTAATTACTACACTGCACTCTAAAAATTGCGCATCATAATTATATTCGCCAATTTTGCGATACAAATATAATCCTTTGCCAGTGGGTACAAGAGCAAACCATTTGGCATCGTTAGTAATAGCACACTTATAAGGATACTTAGCAACCCCTACGCCGTTCATTATTCTTTTTCGATAATCAAAAATTCTTATATAATTGGGACAATCACGGTATGCAAGCATTTGGCAACGCCC
>JABSSP010000051.1 GCA_013213985.1 Candidatus Babelota bacterium
AGCACAACGAGAAAAAAAATGGTGGTATGTTGACCCTTTAAAACAAACGTTTGTATGGCGCATGGCAAAAAATGATGATGGCTGGACAATAAAAAAGGGCGATATTGTACGATCAATCGGTACATATGATTTTAAAAAAAATATATGGAACAAAAAAGTTGCCAGTCGAGTTTTGTTAGGGGTAAAAGAACTGGATATTAGACCAATGCCCAAAAATGGTTTTGTAGTTTCTGTTGATTATAAGATTGTTTCAAACGTGCGTGATAGTAACAAAAAGAAAAAAGAAACGGTGCAAAGTGGACAAATATTACAAGGAGCAGTAGTGCTTAGAAACAGGGTGATAGGGTGAAAAGAAATAAAACTGGATCAGCGTTATTATGCGTTCTTCTTGTTTTAAGTATTATTGTTCCGTATCTTTTTACCTTAGTTCGGGCAAGTAGTTTTGCAGTTGATAATGCACTTTGTGTTAGAACATACGTACAACAAAAATATTTAACTGAAGCGCTTCTTAATTATGGAGTGTCGGTTTGTTGTTATAATTTTGATGAACTCAAAGAAGATCTGTCTGATAATAATTTAGTTATATTTGAACTTCATTCTTGGGCGCCAATAATAGATAAAGAAGAGGTGGGCTACAAAGGAAAAATTGAGTTTACCCCTGCAGGTAAAGATTTGCACGTGCAAGCAACCCTACAGGACAAAAATACAACATGCGCACATCAGATGGCATGCGATGTCATCAAAAATGGTGAACACGAAAGTTACACAATACAAAATTGGCAACACATAAATAAGAAAAAATGAGTAAACCATATAAAAACATATTAAGTTGTGTGCTATCAGCTTTAATGCTAAGCGCCGCCTTTTTTTTACCTTCTTATTTTTATTTATTTATTTTTTTCTTTCTTGTCCCGCTTTTTTATCACATTCTTCGTGGAAAAAATCTGAATTTTATGCGCGGTTTTTTATGGGGCGTCGTATTTTTTTCACTCCATTGGATTGTGCTTGTGCCACTCCTTTATTATAAGGCGTATGGCGCGCTGCGAATGCTAATTTATCCATTTTTGGTTTTGTATGGGGCTTTATGGACAGGACTGTGGTTTTATTGTGCATCATTAATTGGGCGAAAATTTTCACGCATCGGTTGGGTTTTTATTACGTGGGCCTATTTTTCTTTGTGGACACAATTCGGTCTTTTTATACTCAATGGAAATATGGGCTACTGCTTTGGTTGTCCCCTGCTTCCACTTGCGCATCATCCGCAGGGTCTTTTTTTTCTTCCTCTTGCGGGGAAGCAGGGTCTTTTTGTTCTTTTAATACTCTTTCAATACATGGTTGCCATCGTGTTGTCGGGGCGGTTACCCGGCTTAAAAACACTTTTTGTGATTTTGATTTTTATTGTTTTTCTGTGGGACTTTTTTAGCGATGCTGATAAAACTTTCCCGCATGCCGATAGGGGTGTTATTTATGTGAAGCCCTTAGAAAAAAACAGTGATGATTATTTGTATGATGCTCAAAAAATATGTGAAAAATTAATGACAACAATGGCAAAAGATCCGGCATGTACGCTTTTAATTATGCCTGAATCGAGTTATCCTTTTTGTTTGAATCGGCATAGTGATGTTGTTGACATGTGGACCGACAAGGCCTTGGGCAATAATGTCGGACTTATTATTGGATCACACAGGCGCACAGGTAAAAAGTTGTTCAATAGTTTATATTATATAAGGGGCGGTCGCATAATTTACTCCT
>JABSSP010000052.1 GCA_013213985.1 Candidatus Babelota bacterium
ATAGACACCAAAAATGAAATCGATCAAGAAGTTGATGAGCTTATTTGTCTTACAGCTCCAGTATTCTTTGGCGGGGTTGGACAAGTGTATGAAAATTTTGGACAAACTGAAGATGAACAAGTAATAGAATTGATGGAAAAAAGTAAGACATAAAAGTGTTTATTCGATAAACTAAATAAAAAAAAATCTTACAAAAAAAATGAAAACTTATAATGCAACTACAACAAGGTATACTGATTTCAATTGAAGGAATCGACGGTTCAGGTAAAAGTACCTTAGCTAAAAATTTGTGCACCGAATTACAAAAAAAAAAATTACCGATTATTGCAACACGCGAACCGGGCAAAACACCACTCGGTCAAGTTTTACGCACATTGGTGCAAGAAAAAAAAGTTGGCATATGCCCCAAGGCAGAATATCTTTTGTTTGCCGCTGATCGCGCACAGCATTTTGATGAATTTATTATTCCACATCTAAAAGAAAAAAAATTAATCATTTCTGACCGCATGGCCGATTCGTCAATTGTCTACCAAGGTTATGGACGCGGGCTTGATATCAACATGATAAAAACAATTAATGCCTGGTCAATGAATGACATTAAACCAGATGTAACGATTTATGTTCGCGTGTCGCCCAACGTTGCAATTGAACGAATTCTTAAACGCAAAGAAAAATTAACCTCATTTGAAAAAGAAAAACGTGAATTTATCAATACATTATTCACTGGCTTTGATACACTATTTAAAGATCAACATAACGTAATTATCCTTGATGGCACTCAAACGCCTGAAGAACTCACAAACTACGCAACTGAAAAAGTAATACAATGGCTACAGAACAACAAAAAAATTCAATAACAACTATACCAAATGAATTGATTGCTCCCGCCCTTTTGTGGGTTGGTCAGCATGACAATTTAGTTGCACGTACGATTGATTTTTTACAGCAAACATTGTGTACAAAAGGCAATTGTAAAATCTGCGTTACGTGTAATCAAATTAATCAACAAGAGCATCATTCAATTGTATGGATTGAACCGGAAAAACAATACACCCTTGATGACATAGGAGTCATACACCGAACCATTGCATTTAAATTGGAAGAAAACCAAAAGTTCTTTTTTGTTTTACAAAAGGCTGACTACCTAACCCAAGTATGCGCAAACAGTTTGTTGAAATCAATTGAAGAACCACCAAACGGATATCATTTTATTTTACTTACCGAACGGCACAAAGCCATCTTACCAACTGTTGTTTCCCGTTGTTTAATCTCATCTTTTTATGATCAACAACCAACTGACAAACATGACGGCCTGTTTCAGTTTTTTACCGGCACCGCGTGGACCGATCCTTTTGCGTTTTTAAAAGAATTAGACGCGTCACAAATCAACGAACCTGAATCACGCGAACTACTTGATAAACTATTGGTTCATTGGATAGACAAAAATAAAACGGCACGGCTTGAAAAAAAATCTAAAGAAGAAAAAAAAGCACAACACGTTCTTACAATCTTAAAACATGCAATGCTCAAACTACCAATGCCTGGCAGCAGTAAACTTTTTTGGAAACATATTTTTATTCAAATGAAAGAAACATAAGAGGGATCTTCTTATTAACTAAGAAGATCCCTCTTATTATTGTGATGTACTTATTGCATCCACATGTCTAGTTGATGAGATAAAAATTGATTATAGTTAGTCTACCACAAATTGTATCGTGATAAAACCGTATGAATATGACCATCGGGTGAAAAAACTGATTCTTTGAGTACAAACTCTGAAATATCAAAGGTCAATGGAACCGCAGAAACTTCATTGATATATTTAACAAGTGCATCTTTGTCATTTACTTGTTTGACGCGTGCAAGTGTTATGTGCGGTAAAAAATCGCGTTGTTCTGGTTCTCTAAAGTCAACAAGCGCATGCTGAATTTTTTTTGCTAAAATATGTAACTCGGGTGCAATAACACTCAAGTAAATAATTTTAATATCAGGACCACGGCGAATGTAGTCAAGCGTTCTGAGTGTAGCAGTGAATTTGTTGACGGCAATTGCTGACAAAAGATTGTCAAGTTTGGGCATTACATCATTGCGCGTTTCACCCAAAAAATGTAAGGTCAAATGAATTTTTTCAAGTAGAACGTAACGCCCAGTAAACAATTCTTTTTTTTTTAGATCGGTAACGAGGCGATCAATTTCTTTCAAAATGTCGGGTGGTAAATCAATTGCAATAAATAAGCGCACTGTTTGAACATCATTCACAGTTGATCTCATCCACCTTTAATAACAGCAAGTGGTTTTACGCGTGCAACTTTGTCTGCAAGTTTTGCGCCGGCAACAACATCAACTACGATATCAACATCTTTATACGCAATTGGTGCTTCTTCTGCAAGCCCTGCACTTGAATCACACCGAATAATAATGCCACGACTTTCTAACTCTTTGCGTAACTCACTACCGCGCACCAGTTTTTTAGCTTTTGAACGTGACATACGTCTGCCTGCACCGTGGCACGAAGTACCAAACGATTGTTCCATTCCTTCGTTGTTACCAACTAAAATGTATGATGATGTTCCCATAGTTCCTGGAATGAATACTGGTTGACCAACTGATTTATATTTTGAAGGAATTTCAGGAAGACCTGGACCAAATGCACGCGTTGCACCTTTGCGATGAACTAACAACTCAACTGGCCGCGCATCAATCATGTGCGTTTCTCTTTTTCCAATATTGTGCGATACATCATACACTGTGGTAAGTTCAGCATCTGGACCAATAACTTTTTTCCATGTTTCGCGCACCCAATGACCAATTAAATGACGGTTTGCCCATGCAAAGTTAGAACCGCCAACCATTGCAGCAAAATAACTTTCGCCTTCGGGTGAAAGAACTGGTGCACACACAAGTTCACGGTCTGGTAATTGATATCCAAAGTCCGGCATTTTTGCATTCATTGATCGAACATGATCTGTACAAATTTGATGACCAAGTCCGCGCGAGCCGCAGTGAATCATCACAGTAACCGCACCTTTAAACAATCCAAATGCTTGTGCAGCTGCTTTGTCATAAATTTCGTCTACGACTTGTACTTCAAGAAAATGATTGCCAGAACCCAGTGTTCCTAGTTGATCTAAGCCACGTTTTTTTGCTTTGTCTGAAACATCATCAACATTTGCACCGGGCATGCAGCCGCTTTCTTCACAATATTCTAAATCTTCTTCGGTTCCATATCCAAGTTCGACCATGCGTTTTGCGCCTTGCATCAAAACTTTGTCCATATCGGCTGCACTAAGTTTTACTTTTCCCCCACGACCAACACCAGAAGGAACTGCATTAAAAAGTGCAGTCGCCAATGTATCAAGACGTGGTTTAATTTCACCGACCGTTAAATCTGAAACCAACAAACGAACACCACAATTAATGTCGTACCCAATGCCGCCCGGAGAAATAACACCACCTTCGTGCACTGCAGTTGCAGCCACACCACCGATAGGGAAACCATAGCCTTGATGAATGTCAGGCATCGCGAGTGCAAATTTTTGTATTCCCGGAAGCGTTGAAACATTAATAAGTTGTACCAATGATTTGTCATCTCTGATGTCACCAAACATTTTTTCAGTCATATAAATACGTGCAGGCACGCGCATATCTGGTCGAAACGATTTTGAAATTTCCCAAAGAAAATCATTAATTTTTATTAAATCTTCAAATGTTATTACAGTAGGTTGCATCACACTCCCCTATTTCATTTAAATATCAAACACAATGTCAGTCTGCCACGTACCATCAATTTTTTTTATGTGTAAATCATGATATGTAACTGCCTTAATTTCAAGCTGCATACCTTCATGTTTAACGCCACGTATTGTTGCTTCTAACTTTGTATCAGTCAACGTTTTAAACATTACATCAAGATACACTTCTTTATGAACTGCAAAAAAGTAAAGCGCATCAGAAAGAAAATCAACAAGTAACGCATCTCTATCAGGTGATGTAACTTTTAAGTCGCGCTCGCACGTAAATTCATCACACACAATGCGATCGTCCACCATTTTACATGTCGGAAGTTTTGGTACAACAAGATAAAACATACCACGCAACGCGTTGCGAAAAAGTTCTTCTATATCTTTACCGTACACACGAAGCTGTACATCAGCCGTGTGCGACAACTGTTCAAAATCTTTTGTCATGTACTCAACCTTTTTCCTTTTTTAAGAAGGATGACCATTCATCCCCAGCCTTAAAAGGCATGGGGTATTCTGATCATATTAATAAAACTTGATTTAATAAAGGTTTCTTTTAAACTAACAACATAATTATATTCCTTGCAGCAACTACATAGGAGAAAAAAATGAAACAAATAAACAAGAAGGAGCGTGACATGAAAAACGTTAAAACTACAATTGCACTACTACTTTCTTTTTCTTTTCTAAGTAATCATTGCTCAGCAAAAAAAAGATCGCTTCTTCACGTTGCGGCAGAATCTGATTGGAGAATAGTCGTTGCAGAGGATTGGGAGCAAATCATAACACGCCCCAAAAAACCATTGCGTTGCGATCGAGTTCGTTCGTCTTCATGCCCTGGCCTAGAAGAAACGGTACAAGGCCTAGAAGAAACGGTACAAGGCCCAGAAGCTATTGAGCAAGAAAAAAAAATACATCATAGAAAGTCTTCAGATTACGGCACCACATCAATGTTGCA
>JABSSP010000053.1 GCA_013213985.1 Candidatus Babelota bacterium
ACAATCAGCACAAACACCATACGCGCCTTCTTCAATCATTTCTAATGCCTTAAGTATCCGGTCGTATTCTTCCTTTCTGTTTCCGTGGATAGAACTTCGTAAGGACTCCATGGTGCTCGAAACAGCCTCATCCCCTGCATCCTGAACTTGACCATCGGCAAATTTTTCTTGATAGAGTTCCGCCAACTCTCTTTCTAGTTCTGCCTTACGAGCAATCAGTTCAATTTTAATTTTTTCAAAATCACTGGCTCCCTCTTTTGATACCACCCTGACTCCTTCTTTTTTTTTTGAAAAATTGCTGTAACATATCCGCTGACTCTTGCGCGCACACACCTGCAATAATATGCATAGTATCTTTCTTATATACACGAAAGATACGATCGTTGTCAAGGTGAAATCCAAAAAGTGGTGACGGTGATCCAAAGACAATCCCAGCAGCCCTACTCATCATAATAAGATGCATGCATGCAGCGCATGGTTCTAGGGTGACATAGAGCCAACACCCTTCTAGGCGCCAATTTTTGAGTTTTTTACCTGCTTTGGCCAAAGCTAATACTTCAGCATGAGCAGACTGCGTATGTTTTTTTTCCACCTTATTATATGCACGTGCAATTATTTCACCTGACCGTGCAACCACAACTGCACCGATAGGAACTTCATCGTACTTTAACGCAGATTGGGCTTGGGCCAATGCTTTACGCATATACTGAATATCTTGAGCATCGCCAAATGGGCTCGCCATTTTTTATAACCTTATGAATGTGAGAACTGTTTTGTGCATTGGGATAGCTAAAAGTGGAATTTTAGATCAGTTTGTGGAAAAAAAAATCATATCAGGTAAACTAATATATATTGATTAGTATAGCACACGAAAACGGCGGGAGATAGTCATGTCCAACGATGCACCGTCCAATGGCGGCGATTACAAAGCAAAATCGATTCGCGTTCTGGAAGGACTCGAGGCGGTACGAAAACGTCCTGCGATGTATATTGGTTCAACGGGACCACCGGGATTACATCATCTTGTTTATGAGGTAGTAGATAACTCAGTGGACGAAGCACTTGGTGGCCATTGCGATACCATTAAAGTAATACTCCATAACGATGGTTCTTGCTCTGTTGAAGACAACGGCCGTGGAATTCCAACAGATATTCACCCCACTGAAGGCGTTTCTGCTGCGCAAGTAGTTATGACCAAACTCCACGCCGGCGGTAAATTCGATAAAGATTCTTACAAATATTCTGGTGGTTTACACGGTGTTGGTATTTCAGTTGTAAACGCATTGTCAATAAAATTAGATTTAACTATTTTTCAAAATGGAAAAATCTACGAGCAAAGTTTTAAACGTGGCAAACCAGCAGCTCCGTTAAAAGAAGTTGGTACTACTAAAAAACGTGGAACGCTCGTTCGCTTCTGGCCCGATCCTAAAATTTTCCAAGAAACAGTCGATTTTAGTTTCGACATACTTGCCGCACGTTTACGTGAACTTGCTTTTTTGAATAAAAAATTACTCATCACTATTATTGATGAAGTGCACAACAAAGAAGCTGAGTTTTTCTTTGAAGGCGGCATTGTTTCATTTGTTGAACACATCAATAAAAATAAAAATCCACTTTTTCCTGACGTTATTTATTTTGAAAATGAAGATGATAAATACATGATGGAAGTTGCTATTCAATATAACGATGGTTATGGTGAGCAACTATTTTCATTTGTAAACAACATTAACACCGTTGAAGGTGGCACCCACATTTCAGGATTTAAATCTGCACTGACCAAAATATGCAACAGACGTGCACAAAAACTTAAAGTCCTAAAACCAGACGAAAGTTTTTCAAGCGACGATGTTCGTGAAGGCATCGTCGCTGTTATTAGCCTTAAAGTTCCTGAACCACAATTTGAAGGCCAAACAAAAACTAAACTTGGCAATAGCGAAGTAAAAGGTCTTGTTGACTCATGGTCTTTTGCCGCACTCGATACGTTTTTTGAAGAAAATCCTGCAATTGGTAAAAAAATATTACAAAAAGCCGAAAGTGCAAAACGTGCACGTGAAGCTGCAAAAAAAGCTCGTGA
>JABSSP010000054.1 GCA_013213985.1 Candidatus Babelota bacterium
GGGGTGAGAGATGTATGTATAAAAAAATAAGTTTTTTATTGTTTTTTAATATTTTACTTGTTGGTGCTGAGCTTGATTATGGGCAAGTATTTACAGATGATACTGAATTTTTTGGGCGTGTTTTAGCCAACAAAATTTTATTGGATGATCCTCATAGTACAGTTGTTTTTGGCAGAGATGGAGCACAGTATAATGTTCCGTCGTGTCAGGTCAAGGATGTTTGCCCTAAAGCTATCATAGAAAATTTGAAAGATAATTCAGATCTTATAAATGCGCTAAATCAAATTACCATAATTGGATGTGGATATGTTGGACTTACCATGGCAGCACTTTTTTCTGAGGTTGTACCAAAGATAATTTGTTTTGATATTAATCAAGAAAAAATTAATTCTTTAAAACATCAAAAAATTTCTATCTTTGAGCCAGGATTAAGTGAGTTATTGTTTGAGGCCAATACCAGCCATCATCTAATTTTCACAGACAATCTTTTAGATGCGATGCAATCGAACATTTTTTTTATTTGTGTTCCAACGCCATCGGATAAGAATGGACATTGTGATTGTACATATCTTTTTAAAGCCTTTGACAATATTTTAGATAATTGTGATATCGATGAAGAAAAAATTATCTGTGTAAAAAGTACAGTATCTCCTGGAACAATGGAAAAATTGTGTGGACGACTGAAGAAAAGCAATCATAACAATATTCATCTTGTATACAATCCTGAATTTATGCGGGAGGGCTCAGCTCTTTATGATGTCAGACATCGTAATCCAGTAGTTTTAGCGAGTAAATCACAGGGTTCACTGCAAACTGTAGAATTTATGTATCTAAAAATGCTTTCATCCACACCATATGTTAATTTTATCAAAACTAATTTTGCGTCGGCAGAAATGATAAAGTATGCTTGGAATTCTTTTTCAGCAATACGGCTTGCATATGTGAATGAGTTAGCTTTTTTGTGTCGAAAGTTAGGCGGAAATATTTATCATATTATACGTGGACTTGCATTGAGTGAGGAACTGTTGCCAACAAAGGACTTAACACCAGGACCAGGATACGGAGGTTCATGTTTGCCTAAAGATACAAGAGGATTTTCTAAAATATTAGAGCATGAAGGTTTTAATGAATCCATGGTTCACCAGGCTATACGTTCTAATGCAAGACATGTTTCTCATCTTATTAATGATATATTCTCCCAATTAGACGATCCTATGGAAAATAAGACAGTTGCATTATTGGGGCTTTCATTTAAGGCCAATACAAACGATATTAGAAATTCTCCGGCGCTATTGATTATTGATGCATTACAAAAAAAAGGGATTACGATTAAAGCTTTTGATCCGAAAGCAGCTGATGAGATGCGAAATTTTTTTCCACAGGTTACCTATTGTTCTTGCCCTTATGAGGCAGTAACGGATGCGGATTGTATTGTAGTTTTAACTGAGTGGGATGAGATAAAGCATTTGGATCTAGGGAGGATGGCGAATATTTGTCGGCAAAAAATATTGATTGATACTCGAAATTTGTTTGATGTTCAAGATTTAAAAAAATGGGAGTACACATATATTAATATGGGTAAATTGTAACACTATTTTAAATTGAAAGAAGATTTTTTATGAAGAATATTAGTCGTAACGGTTATTTGAGCCTCGTTGTGCTTCTTTTCAATTATCACAGTGCTATGAATATGATCACTCTGCCCTTGGAGACTGGGCTATATCGGTAGATCTGATGGATTATATTTTGGATATTGTGGAGCCGGGTGAGACCATTTTAGAATTGGGAAGTGGTTCTGGAACAGGTGAGTTGGCTAAGTTTTATACAGTATATTCAATTGAGCATGCGCGAAATTGGATGGATAAGTATGATACAAACTATATATATGCGCCTATAAAAAATTATGGAAATTATCGTTGGTATAATACAGAGTATCTTAAGAATTTGCCATCGGTGTATAGCTTGATCATCATTGATTATTGGTAGATATGGATTTTATCATCACCTCAATCTATTTAATGTAAATGTTCCTATTATTTTTGACGATACTCAAAGGAGAGCTGAACTTAAGCTACTCAAAGATGTCGCAAAAAGGCTAAAAAGACCATTTCGCCAATACAAATGTTCTGATGGAAAAATGTTTGGTATAATTATGCCTTCTTAAAGCATGGGAGTGCACGTGTTTAGTATTCGTTTTTTTCCTCTTTTGTTGTTGTGCTGCTCTTTATATAATTTTTGTAAAACAACTTCAGTTATAGTTCCATGTTATCATAAGCATGCAATGTATATTAAAGAGCTTTTGACAGCGTATGAAAAGCAAACGGTGTTGCCGGATGAGATAGTAATTTCCGTATCACAAGTTCAAAAGATTCCAAATAATATTTTGGATGAATTGCAGCAAGGTTCATGGCTTTTTTCGGTTACGATACTCTCCTCCAAAAAACAATTGTTTGCTGGACAAAATAGAAATATTGCAGGAACGCATGCAAAAGGGGATATATTAATCTGCCAGGATGCAGATGATTTACCGCATTCTCAACGGGTTGAAATTATCAAATATTTTTTTGAACAGTACAATCCTGACTTTCTGATGCATCAATATCGTCTTTCGCATGAAATTGATATTGAAATATTCATGACTGAGTCTTACGAGTTGGATAAAATCGAATATATTAATCCTAGAGATTATAACCAAACTTGGAAGATCGGATGGATAACTAATGGGAATATTGCTCTGACTCGAGAAGTGTTTGCTAAATCTAAATGGCCTGCTGACCGTGGGCGGCAGGACGTTAAATTTAATAAACAACTATTTAGACAGTATAAGGACCGCCTAGTGATTAAGGCTCCTATTTACCTTTATCGCCGTAATCTATCATCGATCGGTGGTACGAGAATGGACCTAAAAGATCAATTAGAAAATAATAATAGGCAGCGATATTCGGTTTTGGTTATCGACAACGATTAGATAAAATAAATATTAACAAAAATTCTGAGTATTATTGTGTGTGTTAATACATGCAGTTTTCTTTTTTTTAATGATGCTCCAATTATGATGGATTTGATGAGTTTTACTTTCTGGTTGTTTTAAAAAACGAATTATTTCATTAAAAAATCGTTTACTTGGGGTAAATTGTACGTTTACTTTGGAAAGCCAATAAACAAGTACTCGATGTTGCATTGTAGCGTGGAGAGAAAAAAATTGGGCAAGATCAATACTATATGAATTATCTTTGCATGAAGAGATTTTTTTAAATGTTTCAACTGTTAGTTTCTCAAGAAAATCTTCGGTTTCTTGAAGTTGTGTAATTGTTCGTTGGAAATTTTTTGAAAACCGATTATCACACTGTTGTAGTGATGGTAAAATATGTTTTCTAATTCGATTACGTAAAAAATCATCGGACGTGTTTGTGGAATCTGTTAGGTACCCAATACCCTGCTCGTCTAGATAATCAATCATATCTTGTTTGTTTGCTTGTAATAGAGGCCGAATATACAATCCATTTTTTGGTTGTATTGCACAAAGACCAGTTAGCCCGGCACCACGAATTAAACGGATAAAAAAAGTTTCTTGTTGGTCTTGCAAATGGTGACCAAGAGCAATCGCGTTTGCTTGATATTCTTGTGCAACGGATTGTAAAAAATAACGCCGCATTTTACGTGCATACTCTTCTTTTGAACCATTGAATTTAATAGATGTTTCTGAGTCAGACATTTTTTTTGTTACAAAGTGACAGTCAAATTTTTTAGCCATTTGTTTGCAAAAGATGATATCTTGATCTGAATCAGGGCGCCACTCGTGGTCAAGATGTGCAACGACCAGCTTAATTAATTTTTTTTGATGTAATGGCGCAAGCAGGTGGAATAAAAAAACTGAATCAGGTCCACCAGAAAGACCGAGGACAATTGTTGATTTGTCGGGGATAAGGTTATGCTGTTCCATGAATTTTTCAATAGAACTAAAAAGATGGATAAATGTGTTCATATAGTGCTTAGTATAAAGGTTTTTGCTGAAAAAGTATATGATAATGGCCTTGACCTGCTAGTACAAGAGGATACTGTTATTAATAATGAATGAGTCTCTATTATTTCAGATAATCATGATGAAAGTGAGCGTATGCAGGTCATAAGGCTGAAAAAGATGATTAAAGTATTTTTATGGTTTTTAATACTGTTAGGTTCGATGGTCAATTGTGCGCGATCACTTTATTTTTGTACTGCTTCAGATTCAAATTATTTTAGACCATTAATGAATTTGATTGGAGGAATTCACAAACATCACTTTGATGAGTTAGGAGAGATTGCTGTTTTTAATTTAGGCTTTACTGAAGAGCAACGCAGAGAATTAAATTTGATTGCAAAACTCAAGGTGTACGAAGTTGAAAAAAAACACCCAGACATTTTGAAAAGATTCAAAACAACAGTGTGGGGAAAAACGGTTCCGGGATGGTATGCATGGAAACCCGTCGTAATAAAACAGGCATTGGATATGTTTCCTTATGTTTTATTTATAGATGCGGGTACAACGCTAATGAAACCGATTAATGCACTGTTTGAACATATGTGGGCGAAGGGATATTTTTTCCACAGTGGTTCGTCTTGGCCGATGAAAAAACAAACGTGTAACTATCAAGCGGAGTCTTTTGATTTGTTTTCAGAAGATAAAAAATGGATTTTAGAAGCCCCTGGTTTGGAATCAGGTTTGATGGGTTTGACTCACGATATATATGATAGCTTTGTATTGCCAACATATGAACTTACGGTGGATTTGAAAAATTTTACGGATGATGGTACTGCGCAAGGTGGATGGGGGGCATGTCGGCATGATCAAACAGTTTTTTCTGCACAAGTATTGTCTCTCGGTTTGAACATTCATCATCACTTTTTAAATCCGGAAGAGGAATTTTTATTGGAACAGGCAGGCAATCAATGTGTGCCGTTTAATATTGCTTGTGTGCCGTGGGTTGTGAGTGAAAAAACTTACATTTA
>JABSSP010000055.1 GCA_013213985.1 Candidatus Babelota bacterium
GTAACTCTATCTGAAACACAAAGTCAAGGATTAACAATTATGGATCACTTGTATACAACCATCAAGCATAAGATTGTTTAATTTTTTGTGAGACCAAAAAAAGTAAAATACCAGCAGCAACTGACGCGTTATAAGAAATATCGGCGGTGCGTTGTGGCAACGTAACTTGTTGACCATATTTATAAACTGCTGGAGATATGCCGGCACCTTCGCCACCAATAACTAAACACACAGGCTTATCGTATTGCACGATAGTCGCATCTTTTCCGTCAAAGGATGCAAGGTTCAAATTGTATCCCGCTTGTTTAAGTTCTTGTGCTGTAGCTTGTGCAGACGGTGATACATAAATTTCTAAATGTTCTGCAAGACCGGCGGACGCCTTTATTGTCGTTGAATTAAGCGGTGCTGATTGTTTTTTAGTAATTATTATACCGTCAACACCAACACAATACGCAGAGCGCAAAATAGCACCAAGGTTACCGACATCTTGAATGCCATCAAGCATCAATAAAAAAGTATGCTTTTGTGGATCAAATACTTTTTTACGAAACGGAAACGCTTGCACCCATGCAACAAATCCTTGGTGATCGCCACCATTGACCATCTTAGTTAAGACATCGCGACTTACATATTGAATGGGGACATGTTTGGGAATTAATTCTTCTATTTTACTAAAGGCTTTAGGTTTAATTTTTGTAGTGTACAGGGTAATTAATTTTCTGCGTTTGGCTTTTAACAGTTCAATAATTGGATGAATTCCAAAAATTAAATCTCCCTGTACGGTTTTGCCTTTTTTGCTCATAGTTTTAGTTTCCATAAAATAAAATGAACCTGTTAGTGAATATTCTTTATACTAACATATTTTTAGGCAAACTTAATGATTAAGCCGATCAAACCGGACCGTTTGCCGGCATACCGACCAATAAGATATAATTAATAAGATAAAAAGAACAACAAATAAAAAACCTGATTTATCAGAAGGAAAAAACAAATGAAAAAGTACAAATACATGCATCTTTTCTTGCTTCTTTCAGCAAGCGCAACGTCATTAATCTTGCAAGGAGATTTTGCAAAAATATTTGAAAAAATAGACAAAAAGATGCATAAGACTTATCAAGCTGTTCAAAAAATGACACATACTGCTTTTGACGGTTGGTTTGATCAAAAAGATGACACCACAGAACAACGCGAACAAATTGTCATGAAAGAATCACCTGAAAAAGAAAGACTCAATATTATCATTTCAGGAATCACACAAGCCCCTGATCCAAACAAAGAAACATGGAATATTAATTCACGAGCAGGTTTTTCTCGTTTAAATGTACCATTACATAATGGACAAATTAGACTAACTATCAACACACATCGCCAAATTGCATCAATTGAATTTTCACAAGAAAAAAAAGAAGAGTTGGCCGACAAAACAAGCATCCGAAGAAGTGTTGCACAAAGTGCCTCTGGATTTTCTCGTTCCATGATAAACAAACCAACCACAAAGAAACCAACTGTCATCTATGATTCTGGTACGCAAACAGTTACCATTTCAGTCCACACCAAACAACGTGACCATAAAAGGCCTGATCCGTTTGCTAAAACACTTCATTATCAAAACGGAACTCAGGAGTAGAAGCGGTTTAACAATTGATTGCAATTTATTCGTACCCTTCGACAAGCTCAGGGCGAACGGAGTGAGAAACTGAGTACGGTATTCACTCTTGAGTTTATGTGAACGCATGTTGCAAAATAAGATAAAGGTTTTACACTTTTAACTATAGATTTAGCTTAAAAAAATAAGGAAGCGCATGTATATTGTAGAAGGAAATATCGGAGCAGGAAAATCAACCTTTATACAATTGGTTGCTGAGCATCTTTCGTATACATCAGTCGCTTTAGAATCATCCCACAGCTGGAAACGCCAAGATCATGCGCAATCATTGCTCGCTCATTTTTACCAAAAGCCTGACCGTTGGGCATACACACTAGAAACACTCACCATGACTTGTCGCGTTAAACAACATATCCATGAACAAAATAATAATCGCCCGTTTCGTTTAGTTGAACGTTCAATTTATTCTGGTTATCATGTATTTGCCTACAACAGTTACCAAAGCGGCTACATGAACGACGTTGAATGGAAAGTGTATAAAGACTGGTTCAATTTTTTAATCACTGGCCGCTGCACACAGCCACTCGGTTTTATTTATTTGAAAGTAAATCCTGAAATTGCATTTGAACGAATTAAAAAACGTGATCACTTAGAAGAAAAAAAATTAACAATCGAATACTTACAACAACTTGATAAATATCACGAAATGTTTTTACGTAAGCAACACAACGTTTTGGATGACATCAAAGATGTTCCGGTACTCACACTCGATTGTAATCAAGACTTTGAAAATAACCCAGAAGTATTTGCAAAACATTTAGATCGCCTAAAGGCATTTTTTACCAACACCCAACGATTTACCCCAGCAATGCAAGAAAAAAGCGATACAACACGCGTACGATAAAAAGGTGTATATGAATTACAAGCTGCTAAGCATTCTTACTTTACTTTTTTTTTCATCTTCAATACTTGCAATGTACAATCAGAAACAAAAACAAGAAGTGTTATCCTTTTCAACGTATGTTGAAGATGAATCTTCAAGTGGCCTGAGTTCAAGTGATGAAGAAGAGACACCATCAAAAAAACTCCTAGTAAAAAAGCAAAACAACCACAGAGTATAACTTTTCCACGAGCAAAAAAAAGGTTCAAAAGAAATCAACACAGAGACTATAGAGCCAAGATAGCCGCAGCATTTCAGAAGTTAAGGAGCCAGTTAGAACAAGACTCTCAAAAGAAACGATCAAAAACAAAACCAATGAAACTCTCACAAGAAATAGAACAAAAGGAACTCACCCAAAAAGCAAAAAAATTGATTGATCAAGTTCCACCGGGGCAAGCAATGGAAGAGGATGATGAAAAAAGACTTGGCGCAATAATCAATCAATTGCGTGCACTGGGTGCTGAAGAACAAGCAAATCAATTGCAACAAAAATGGGATGCAATGCTTAAATAAAACATTAAATGATAGTTGATTTATATTCTTCTAACTTTTCTACCATGGTAGTAATTGGTATTAAGTTTTCATCAACCTCATGATGCGTATTCATGTCATGTAATTTAATTGCTTTATCCACATTAAACGGGCCAATGACAGTTCTTCTAAGCACGTGCGTTGTTGCACAGGTTCCTAATTTTACTGCAATGTCATTGACCAATACCCGAATATACGTGCCATGCGAAACATGGGCACTGATGGTAAAACGCGGTGATTCAAAATCAAGCAGTTCAAGAGAATAAATTTTAACGAGTCGTGATTTTTTTTCTGCTACTTTTTGTAAAACTGACTGAGACATTTCTTTTGTACGTGCTAGGTCTGACAAACGCACACCTTGGTGTTTAAGTGCTGAAAATAATGGAGGAATTTGAGTATATCCAGAACCGAATGATTCTAAAACTTTTTCAATGTCTGCACGCGTGATGTCAGGAACTTTTTCAGCGTGAACAACGTCACCCATAATATCAAGCGTATTTGTTTTTTGCCCAAGCACCCCGGTAGCAATATATGTTTTGTCTAAAGGCATAATTTGCGGAATAACACGCGTTGCACTGCGCGCAACTGCAACAACAAGTAACCCCGTTGCAAAACGATCAAGCGTCCCCGTATGGCCCACCTTCGTTTTTTTTGGCAATAACCAGCGAATGTGTGAAATACATTTAAATGATGTCATGTCAGCAGGTTTGTCGACAAGCAAAAAACCTTCTATTGGATATTCTTCCATTTTATTCTTTACGCAATTTTATAAAATCTATGTTTACCAACTTTAATGATCATATCTTTTTTATGTTTTATTTCTGCTTTAAAGTCTGTAATTTTTTTATCATCAATTGCAACCGCTCCTGCTTCAATGAGCCTTTTTGCTTCTGAGGTAGTCTTTACTGCATCTAACGTTTTTAATAATTCTACAATCCAAATCGGATTTTTTAAATCTTCAGGTAATTTAACTGGTGCTACTTGTGAGTAATCTTTTTGTTGAAATAATTTTTCAAATGCATCGCGAGCTTTTTCAGCTTCTTGTTGTGACCAGAACTTTTCAATAATATCGTAGGCCATGTCTTTTTTGAGTGCCATGGGGTGTAAGTTGCCCGAGGCAATGCGCTCTTGAAAACTACTAATTTCTTGAGAGCTTTTATTGAGCAATAATTCAAAGTAACGCCACATCAAGTTATCGGACATTGACATTAATTTTCCAAATGCTTGGTCTGCTGGCTCAGCTAGCCCAATAGTATTGCCCAACGATTTAGACATTTTTTCATGGCCATCAAGGCCTTCAAGCAACGGCGTGGTTATGACAACTTGTGGTTCTTGCCCTGATTGCTCTTGTAAAAAACGACCCATCAACAAATTAAATGTTTGGTCGGTTCCACCCAGTTCAACATATGATTCAATTGCAATTGAGTCATAACCCTGAAAAAGAGGATATAAAAGTTCATGAAATCTAATGGGTTGTTTGTTTTTGATTCGATTAGCAAAATCGTCACGCTCAATTAAACGCGCAACAGTCACAAGTGCGCATAATTTTACTACGTCTTGACTTGTTAATTTGTCGAGCCATTCAGAATTATACCGAATGGTCATCTTATCAGTGTCTAAAATTTTACCGACTTGTTCAAAATAGGTTTTGGTATTTTTTTTAATTTCTTTTTCAGTAAGTGATGGACGAGTTTTTGATTTGCCTGTGGGATCGCCAATGCGTGCGGTATAGTCACCAATAATTAAAATAATGTCGTGCCCAAGATCTTGAAACTGTTTCATTTTAGACAAAACTACCGCATGACCAAGATGCAAGTCAGGAGTTGTTGGGTCCATGCCCAGCTTAATTTTTAACTTTTTACCTTTTTTTAGTTTTTCAGCCAGTGCACCTTCTGGTAACACTTGGCTGGTGCCGGATGTAAGAATATCCAACGCGTTATTTTTCATAATGGTATAATCACTTTTTACTTTAAACTAAATAGCTCGCTTATTATGCAGTATAGCCATTCACACTGTTAAATAAAACAATACTAAACAAAATTAGTTTTTAGCGCATGTCCATTTATTAAACATGCGCACTACGGACAGACTGTCAGTTGGCAATTCATCACGATTTTTTGCAATCCATCGTAATTCTTTTGACTCACGATTTTGAATAAATTGTTCATTGCTTGTCACTTGCAATAAAAAGCGCACATCATAATGGTCATGCTCTTTTTCTTTTTTATTTGCAGGAATACGATGAATATCAAGATCGAAAATTTTTTCGCTGACAGGCACAATATTTTGAATACCTGACTCTTCTTGCGCTTCTTTAACAGCAATCGATAGCACATCATGATCACCGTCACAATGTCCACCAAGCTGGCACCAAACATTAAATTTCGCATGAAGCATTAAAAGGACTTTTGACTTGTCTTTATTTAAAAGCCATGCAGAAGCGGTAAAATGTCCAATTTCCAAAGAACGTTCAAAACAATCTTCATGTTGATGCGCAAAAGCAAGCATGCGCTCCTTAGCCTCTTTTTCTTCTTGCGCAGAAGGAATATATTCTGTAAGCAGCTGTATAAGCTTATTTCTTTTCATATCATTATCCTATAAAACATTTACTTAGAAGGAGCCCACTGTACAAGACAAGACCACCAACCGGCCGTACTACAAAAATGAAAAATAAAAAAGAAAAAAGCATATAATACAGTGGATTATAACTCATAATACTTTCTCGATTTGAAAAAAACGCATAACGTAGTGTATTAAAAGCAAAGGTTAACCCAGAAAGCAAAATATTAAGACGGGTAAAGGCAAATAAAATAAACGAAAAAGAAAGAACTAATGAAGAAACATTCGGAGCATTTTGAGCAAGATAATAATAACATGAAAAATCACGTAAGCTCAGTGCATACTTCAATGCGCAACGTGCAGACTCTCCAAAAAATACAACCAGCGCTATAATCCCTAGAAAAGAAAAAATGATGTGGGTTATCGTATCAGAATAATAAGCGAGTATTTGTTTTAGTTTTGCATGCTTGCCACGTATCGCGGATTTATCAATTACAATAGATTTAAACCAGCCAAATTGTAAAAAAATAAAACAGAAAAAACCGATAATATCGGTATGAACAAATGGATTAAACGTCAAATAACCGTCCCGTTCTGGCGTATCGTCTCCCATTTGTAGAGCAACCCAGGCTCGAAACCACCCAACAATAGAAGCGGTAAAGCCATAAGCCAGGACAGTTGCGATAGTCCCTATAATAATTTCAGAAGTTCCGACAGTGATCATAATTAATGTTTCCTTGAAAAAAAGACCCCCATACGCTGCAAAAAAGCTCAGCAAGCGCGTTACAGTTTATATAACAAGTATAAAGTAAAGGTAAATCAGGGTCAAACGGCAGATTATACATTACTTTGACCCTTTTTTACTTTATGGGTAAAATATATGGTATGGATAAACGATATAATCATAGCGAAAATGAAAAAACGTCCCAAGCGCTGTGGGAAGAAAAACAGGTATATACGCCTGAAAACAATCCGGGACGGCTCTACAGTATTGATACGCCGCCACCTACGGTTTCAGGGAAACTCCATATAGGGCATATTTTTTCTTACACTCAAACTGATTTTATTGCCCGCTACAAGCGTATGTCTGGATTTTCAGTCTTTTATCCCTTTGGCTTTGATGATAATGGTTTGCCTACAGAACGATATGTTGAAAAAAAATGCAAAACCTCAGCACACAAACTTGGCCGTTCAGCCTTTATCAAATTATGTCTTGAACAAACACAAGATGTGGAAAGACAATTTAAAAAATTATGGCAGCATGTAGGCCTTTCGGTCGACTGGAAGTCATGCTACTCAACAATTTCAGATCGCTCACGGGCAATTTCACAAGAATCGTTTATTCGTCTTTTTAAAAAAAGCGAAGTTTATCGTAAAAATGAACCGGCAATCTATTGCACCAAATGCAGAACATCTATTGCACAAGCAGAACTGGATGATGTAGAAAAATCATCGCAATTTAATGATATTATTTTTAAAGATACTGACGGTAATAATTTAATTATTGGAACCACGCGCCCAGAACTTTTACCCTCGTGCGTTGCAATGTTTTACAACCCTGCCCACACACGTTATCAACACTTAAAAGGTAAAAAGGCTGTTGTTCCTATTTTTGGCCATGAAGTTCCTATATTAGAAGATGAACAGGTTGACATTGAAAAGGGCACCGGACTTGTTATGTGTTGTACCTTTGGCGATAAAACCGATATTCATTGGTATAAAACATTTGAACTACCTTATCGCCAATCAATTGGTCTTGACGGAAAATTTAATGAAAGCACCGGTATTTTAGCTGGGTTGAAAGCCCCCGACGCTCGCAAACGAATTTTAGAAGAGCTTGAAAAAAACAATCTGCTCGTAAAACAACGCGAAATTTCACACGCGGTGAATGTGCATGAACGCTGCAAAAGCGCCATTGAATTTATAATGATTCCACAATGGTTTTTACATATCATCAAATACAAAAAAAAGTTTATTGAGCTTGCCGATAAAATAAAATGGTATCCTCAGTACATGAAAAGTCGCTACATCAACTGGGTAGAAAACCTCGGTTGGGACTGGTGTTTATCGCGACAACGTTTTTACGGTATTCCGTTTCCTGTATGGTACTGCCAAGATTGTAAAGAAATTTTATTGGCCGATATTAAAGATTTACCAATCGATCCACAAGAAACTCCTTATCCTGGAGAAAAATGTAGTAAATGTGATAGTTCAAATATTGTTCCCGACACTGACGTGATGGATACATGGAATACTTCTTCACTTACTCCATACATTTGCTTTGATCTTTTTAAACCAGGAAAAGAATCTGTTTTTGATGCAGCAAAGGCAACGAGCTTTTTACCCATGGGTATGCGTCCACAGGCACACGACATCATTCGTACCTGGGCATTTTATACTATTATAAAAACTTCAATGCACAACGATATTATTCCATGGCACACCATTGTTATTTCTGGTCATGTATTGAGTGATACCAAAGAAAAAATTTCAAAATCAAAAGGTAATACCCGTCTTACACCAGAAAATCTTATTGAACACCATTCAGCAGACGTTATTCGCTATTGGACAGCATCAGGTGCCCTTGGCAATGATATTTCTTTTTCAGAAACACAACTAAAAATTGGTCAGCGTCTTGTTACTAAAATATGGAATGCATTCCGCTTTATTCAAACAAACTTACAAGATTATCAACCTCAAAAAGACGCGCCTAAAAATCTCAGCGCAATTAACGAGTGGCTTTTGGATCGAGCAAGTACAACGTTTGAAAATTACAAAAAATATTTTGAAACGCACGAATTTAATCTTGCACTTGATCAAGTAGAACGCTTTTTTTGGAATGATTTTTGCGATACATACTTGGAACTTATTAAGGATCAATTTTTCAATCCTGATAGTTATGACGCAGAAACTATAACCGCTACGCGGTGGACACTCTACACAGTTGGATTGCGCATTTTACAATTGTATGCACCATATCTGCCATACATCACCGAAGCAGTTTATGATGTTGTGTATAAAAAACATGAAAACGTAGAATCAATACATCAAACAAAATTTGATTCAATCCAAAAACCATATTCATTCCCAGAAAGTGTAAAAATTGCAGAGACTCTTATTAGTGCAATAACCCAAGTAAGAAAATTAAAAACACAACAGCAACTTTCACTCAAAACAGAACTTGCAACATTGACCTTATGTGCAGAAAATGAACGTGATTTAAATATTCTTAAGCATCACGAACAATTAATTAAAGGTGCATCGCGTGCAACAAACATCGAATATAGAACTGCACCGCTTGCCCAAGCACTCCTCGAAGAAACTAATAATGCGTGGCACGCACAAGTCTCAATAGAAAAGTCAGTATAAAAAAATGATTTTAATAAAAAATGAACAAGAAAACATAGACTTCGATTCCTCTACATTAAAAAAACAAGCTGAAAAAATTTTAGAACATCTTGGGTACCAAGATTTTGACTTGGGAATTTTACTCACAACAAACGATGAAATACAAAAATACAATCGAGAGTTTCGAAAGAAAGACAAACCGACTGATATCCTTTCTTTTCCTTATCACACAGAACTTAAAGCTGGTGATCGCATCAAACCAGAAGTTGAAGAAGATAAAAACTTAGGCGATATTATTATTTCTTTAGAATTTGTAAAAAAGGACGCCCCAGAACGCTGGAGTCAAACGCTTGAAGAACGAATGCCTATTTTGTTGGCTCACGGAATTTGTCATTTGCTTGGCTATGATCACATCAAAGACGAAGACTACCAGATCATGAAAAAACAAGAAGAAACACTTCTTAATCAAATTTTTGACTCATAACTTTGACTTTCATCTCCTTAAATTACTAATGTAAAAATATGGACTATCTAAATAATAGTCCTTGCTTTGCTTTGTATCACAATCAAACCTTCTCACAAACAAAGCTGCTTAAAAAGGGAGTTAGAATGACCAGTAAAAAAGAAATGGAAAAAGAAAAAAGCAGACTAGTGCGACCTTTTTTTCAAATTATATGCATCGTTGTCACTATGGTGACCATTTCCCTAGCCATTAGTAAACGCTTTGGGTTTTCAAGAATACATGACCCCTACGACACTCCTGAAATAATCACTCCGCAAAAAATAAAAGAATTCGGTGGCTACCCTAATCGAGTTACCGTCGGACTTAATATCGATCAATTTCACAAATTTAGTATGTCAAAAAACGAATTTGTGTTTTCCGGCACACTGTGGTTCCTTATGAATCCTGGCAGCATTTCACTTAATACTCTTGATAATTTTGAATTTTCTCGGGGAGAAATCCTTTACAAATCAAAACCTAACACACGAATGGTTGACAATAAACTCTTGGTAGAATATAAAATACGTGTGCAATTTACCTCTCCACTTACCTATAGATCCTTCCCTGTTGGTGATCATCGTTTAAATCTTACGCTCACTCATCAATCACTTTCACTCGGTGAAATTATTTTCGAATCTACAGAAAAACACTTTATTAATACAACTAACATGCGTGAGCGAGGGTGGATGGCGATTAATAAAACGGTAGATGCTGGATATAAAACAACCAAGTTAGAAGATTCACCCACTGGTATGCTATATAGGCCAACTGTTACATTTTCCATCGACTATTCACGCAAAGACGTTCGTTATCTTATTTCTATTTTTATACCGTTACTGCTTATGTTTTTTATTGGCTTGTTTTCATTTTCAACATCGCGGTCAGTGGCAATACGAATAACCAATGGCGTCATAGCAGCAACACTCGCATATCGATTTGTTATCGAAAATATGGCACCCAGTGTGGGTTATTTTATGTTAACTGATTATCTCTTTTTGCTCTTTTTGTTTTTAAACTTCCTCACGTTTCTCGTGATTATGACTGACTCATTTGCCATACATATATCTAGACGAGCTAAAATGATTTTTATTGTAACTTTACATGCTATTGTTATTGCCACATGTATTTATCTCTTTCTCGTGTGGTCATAGAAAGGATAGCCAGTGAAAAAAAATATTAAAATTATAGTAGTACTTTTATTGATCACGGGCTGCACAATAAATAGTTTCGACACATTGAAGGATTTGCAGCAATACGCCATTGTACACCCGCAGCTACCAAAGGCAGACAACACAAACTGGGTTGACCTTGATTATTCAACCTTTCATAAATCGCTATATCCAAATTTTTTGCAACGCACCGCACATAAGGTGGGAATAAAAAATCAACAACTTAATAGGGTAGAAAAATTAAAACAACTTCTTGAAAAAGTTGTTTTATCACAAAAAAAGAAAGGCCTTCCACAAAAATATATTGCATATATGTCATGCATTGATTCAGCTCGCTTCACGATAATGGGAGATCTTCAGGGTTCCTTTCACGCACTCGTGCGAATGCTGACCTGGACATACAGTAAAAATATGATCAACGGTGATCTGAAAATTATCAATCCAAACTATTACTTTGTTTTTAATGGCAATAGTATCGATGGATCTGCATACGCACTAGAAACATTGCATCTTATATTACTTCTCATGCATCGCAATCCTGAAAAAATTATCTACATACGTGGACAGTATGAACATGAAAATTATTGGCACAATCTTGGCCTTGAACGCGAGTTGCAAATACGTGCTGCGCATTTATCTGATGAAATAATACCACTCGGGTCATTGGTAAGCACTTTTTTTGATACACTTCCCTATGCATTGTATATCAGCTCAAAAACAAGTCCTTCCGAGCTCATAAAAATCGTTCACGCAGGAAAGGCAGAAGAAGAACTAGACGAAATTCTTATGGGTAAATTTCTTACTCAATGCCATGACACTCCGATTGCTTACTATGATATAACAAATAAAAGAAAAACATCGCGTGTGCCCGATATTAGGGCAATCATAACAACCCAAGATTTAATGATAGAACAAATAATACAACAAGGACTTGGCTTATTGGAACAAGAGCACGGTGCCACTGTATGGGCACTATTTTCGTCCCCTATATCTACTCACCGCGGCAAACTTGAACTACATTTTGACTCGTTTGCACTTTTGGATATAAAAGATTCGATAACGAACAGCACTATTACGCTCTTTAATCGTAAGGCGCAAGCTGTAGACAAAAAATTCAAACGAAAAGGTATTTATAACATTGCTAATGGCATGCAACTTGATCGCGAGACACGTAAAACGCAACCTTCAAATGAATTTTACTTAGGATCAACAATGGGCTTGATAACTGGTGTTCCAAGTATGGCGCGAAGAGTTAAACAGGGAATGCTCATACGCATAAAAGAAGCAAATCAAGAGGGCGGTGTAAATGGAACCCGCCTGCGAGTATTTATAAAAAATGACAATTATACTCCACATATTACCCGTCGCAATATGAGTAATTTTATTAAGGATTATGGCATTGATACTTTCTTACTTCCTACAGGGAGTCCAACCTTACACTCGTACTTAGACTATGTACGAGAGAATAAAATACTCGTGCTCTTTCCTATTACCGGCTCACCTGCCTTTAGAACACCAGAGTTAAGCAGTCTGATAAATTATCGAGCATCATATCCAGATGAAGTAAAAGCTATGCTTGAATATCTAATACAAGAATATGATACGAGCAATTTTGCCTTTTTCTATCAAGATGATGCCTATGGACAAGGGGCCTTTAAAACTGCTCAACAAGTATTAGAAAAAATAAAAGGCAAAAAAGTGATTGCCATACCCTACAAGCGGGCCGAAGTCATTTTTGGTGAACAAATAAAAGAAATGAAAAAGCATCCGGTGGATGCGATCGGCTTTTTCTCAGCTTCGCAGCCGACACAAGAATTTATTCGTGAAATTGGCGTAGAATATCTAGCTAACAAACAACTATTTTGTCTTTCGTTTTTGGCCGAAGAATCATTTCGTCACTTTTTACAAAAAAAAGGACTTAACATGATTTTCGGGTCCGTTGTACCCAATCCAGAAACAAGCAATTTAGAAATTGTCCAAGACTATCGCAATACTATGAAAAAAAATTATTATGAAACCTATGATACATTTTCACTCGAAGCATATATTGCCACCAGCATTTTGATTGATGTTATGGAACAAATCACTCAACCCATTACGCGACAAAAAATAGCACAACAATTAAAAACCTTTAACAATTATCAGTTCAAAGGATTAGATCTTACCTTTAATCCTATAACACAATCACTGTCACAGCATATTTGGATAGAAGACGGATATCAAAAAAAATGGATAAAAAGGAGAATAGATACAAAAAAAAAGACGCAAGAATAAATGCGTCTCTTTTTCTTTAAAAAATTACTTTCTTTTTCTATTCAACAATCCGCAGCACCTACTTGCAATAGCATCATCAATTGCGCGATCAATCAAGGCATTAGTTAAAACAGTCGCAACTCTACTCGTAGCTTCTGCGTCAGGAACTTTGGCACCAGTTGTTATTGTTTCCTTAAGATGGGTCAAGGATTTTTTTATAGCTCGAACATCTTTGATTACTTTTTCACGATCACGTTGATTAAGCCCAGCTCCAAGTATATTTACAACGTCACCTATGTTGTGCTCTTTGTCATCAAGCGGAATTTCATCAAACGAATTTTTTTTTCTTTCTTCCGCAGCTCGCAATGAACTTGCTCCAGCAAAAAAAATTAAACAAAATAGAATTTTTTTCATATCGTCTCCTTATATTGTGACGAAAAATTATCATCACCACTTTAGTCTTTATTCAACACAAAGAGCAACATTTTACGCAAGAAAAATAGTAAACGTTGAAGTGTTGGTACTTTATTGTTGATATATAATTAAAAAAGAACTAAGCTGATACTACTTACAAATGAAATATTCACTTCTATGTTCTGGAGATATCTATGCAAAATCAAAAAATAATAAAAAATTTCACACTCTTTTTCTTTTTTTCCTTGGCAGTTTTGGGAAATACAGATGTATTGTCTTCAGAGCGGTCCCACTTTGATGGTATAGATGTAGCTCCTTTTTCAATTTTACCCGGAGCACAATTTCACTTTAACCCATACTTAGTCATGCCAAGCAGACGCCAAGCGCAAGAAGAGCAATCTTTTAGTATTACCTTTGGATCAAGCGCACGCAGCGCTGTAGAACAATCACCCGAAATTTTTGGACAAAATTTTTTAATGGGCGCAGGGCAGGCAGCCGGACAATTGGCAGTAATCAAACTCGCCGAAAACGTAAGCTACTGGCGGCAAGACCCAAC
>JABSSP010000056.1 GCA_013213985.1 Candidatus Babelota bacterium
AATTTCTATTGCTGTTGCAGGTAAAAACCAACATCAAGACGCGGGGGGAAAAATAATTCACCTTGCTCCGCAAACAACTTCAAACATCGTGTCAAAGTCGATTAGCAAGGACGGCGGCCGTTCAAGTTATCGCGGGTTGTTAAAAATTGCAAAGAACGCAGTTAAATCAAAATCACGCATTGAGTGCGATGCATTGTTAATGGACAAACATTCACGGTCAGATACCTATCCAACTATTGAAGTGAATTGTGATCAGGTTGACGTTGGACATGAAGCATCAGTAAGTAAGCTCAGTGACGAACATATTTTTTATTTAATGTCACGTGGACTTTCTGAAGCTAAAGCACGTGCAATGATTGTAAATGGTTTTATTGATGCGTTTGTAAAAGAACTGCCAATGGAATATGCCGTTGAAATTAACCGCTTGATTGCAATGGAAATGGAGGGGTCGGTTGGGTAAGGTGGATAAGGTGGATAACAACGTGGTGATCACGGTACAAAAAGGTGATTCAATCACAATTGATTACACTCTTGAGTCGAAAGATGTGTTAGACAAAACATTTGATATTTTTGTGCAAGACAATGCACAATTAAAACTTTTTTATACCGAAAAGACTTATTGCAATGCACAATCAACAATACGCTTTGTGTGTAACTTACAACGTTCGAGTACTTTAGAATTTTTTTTTGTTTCTACCGTTTTGGGCAAAAGTAAACATGAATTTAATATACAATTAAATGGCAAAGGTGCGTGCGCTAAAGTTTATGGTGTTTCTGCTACAGGATTAAAAGGCACTTCTGAAATTATTACTTCTCAAGAGCATAATGCATCAGACACCACAAGTGATTTAATTGTTTGTAGTGCAGTTGGTGGTGCATCGCGCGCATTGTATCAAGGGAATATTTACATTGATCAAAACGCTTTTCGAACACAAGCAGCGCAAAAAAATAAAACATTATTACTTTCGTCAAAAGCACGAGCACGATCGGTTCCGGGACTTGAAGTTTTGAACAACGATGTACAATGCAGCCATGGCAGCGCAATTGGTCAGTTTGATGAAGATCAATTGTGGTATTTACAATCGCGTGGAATAGAATTAAAAAATGCGCAACGATTATTGCTAGAAGGGTTTGTTGGTGAATTAATACCACACAATAACTCTGAAAGTATGCAGCACATTTTTAATACGGTATACAAGCAGGAGAAATAATGGACGTTAAAAAAATAAGAAAAGATTTTCCTATACTGAATCAAAGTAACGATGGCAAAGCATTAATTTATTTAGATAGTGCTGCAACTTCACAAAAGCCTATGCACGTGATTGATGCCATTTCGGACTTTTACAAAAACTATAATGCAAACATTTCACGCGGTATTTATGATCTTGGTGAAAAAACAACTGAACTCTATGAACAAGCACGTGAAACGGTAGCCACATTTATCGGCGCCAATCCCAATGAAATTGTTTTTACTTCTGGTGCAACACAAGGAATTAATTTTATTACTCGTGCATGGGGAGACAAAAATATTCATGCAGGCGACGAAATTATCATCACCGAATTAGAACATCATTCCAATATGATTCCGTGGCAACAACTGGCCGAACGCACGGGTGCTGTGCTTAAATATATTCCGGTTAATTTTGACGGGATGCTTGCATTGGAGATGTTACCAGAATTAATTATAGAAAAAACGAAATTAATTGCCGTAACGCATGTCAGTAATGCAATCGGTATGCATGTTGATATTGAACACATCATCAAACAAGCGCACGCAGTTGGTGCACGCGTATTAATTGATGCGTGCCAATCAGTCCCACATCAAAAAATTAATGTTCACAAGTTAAATGTAGATTTTTTAGTTTTTTCTGGGCATAAAATGTTTGGACCAACAGGAATTGGTGTACTATATATTAAAGAAAAATTACATGATGAAGTATCGCCCTATCAATTTGGCGGGGGCATGATTTATGATGCTGATTTATATCACGCACGTTGGCTAAAAGCACCGCATAAGTTTGAAGCGGGAACTCCGCCCATTGCGCAAGCAATTGGGTTAGCTGCTGCAATTGACTACATCAACAAAAATATTGATTTTGACGAACTAAAAAAGCATGAAGCTGAGTTGTGTGCACGTTTGATTGATGGATTATTACAACACAAAGCGATTACTATCTTTGGTCCTGTTGATCAATTAAAAAAATCGGGGCACCTTGTTGCATTTACCGTTGACGGTATTCATCCACACGATGTAGCAGCGCAATTAAACAAAGCAGGCATTTGTGTGCGCGCTGGTCATCATTGTGCACAACCACTTGCAAAAAAAATGGGCATTGCGTCTTCAGTGCGTGCAAGTTTTTATGCATACAACACGCGCAAAGAAGTTGATCATTTAGTTAATGAACTAAAAAAACTACTTACTGCGCACTCGCTTTAAATGATCTTGCAGGATAATTAACACAATATATCCACTTAAAATCGCAGCAAAAAAACACCACACTGAAACTAAAACAATATAATAAAAATAGTAGCTAATGCCACATGCTATGAGCACCAACAAACCAAAGAGCCATGCGTGTGGTTTTGTTGAAAGTAAAAATGGCCCTACAACACAAATTAAATATGCAAGACTTAATAGTTCAACTATAATTCCATCCGTAGGCAATCCCAATAAGTATTGAATATGATTTTCATATATTTGTGCGTCAAATGATGTGCGAAGTGCGTGCCAAATAAATATTCCCGCTATTATCAGGCCGAGTATACATATGGCTTGCATTATTTTTTTACGATTTTTGTCTTTTTCCGTCAAGCTCATTGTGTAGGGCACCCACACAGGCCAAAGTGTAAATGCAAAAATTAAAAATCCGTACAAGCCTAAGTAATACCAAAAAGAACCCGCATGATTTGGAATAGTGAGCCACAAAATACCTTCTAGTATCTGTTGTGCAGCAAAAAATACTGGAATGGTTGCAAGAAATTTATTTGCTCGAGTACGTGATAAACGCATGCTTACTAAGCCG
>JABSSP010000057.1 GCA_013213985.1 Candidatus Babelota bacterium
AAAACCATTTAGATGTTGATTTTTTTGTAGATGTTGATTTCTTTGTATCTCGTAATTCTTGTTTTAAAGAAACAATTTCTTGTGTAAGTAGTTGTATTTTAGCATTATGTTGTTGTTGCTGTTCTTCTAAAAAGTTCCCATGCGATTGAAGCATTTTTTGTAATCGTGCCTCTTTAGACTGTAGATTTGCTCTAGTTGTATTCAGGTCTCTTTCGATTGCATTTAGGTCTCTTTCGAATTGGTCGCGCTGTCGTTCAGTTTTTCTACCTGTCCATTTGTAGTATGCACGTGTGAACAGATAAGTTACTAATACACTACCAACCGATACTATCGACATTGCAAGACCTGGATTGCTTATTGTCCATCCTAAGAGTCCACTAGCCATGTTTTGAGTAGTACTTGGTGTTTGTGCTGTTGATGTGTTTTTTGACGTAGTTAGCGCAGGTCTGCTTGGAGCGTTTGTAGTTTGAGTTGTCTTGTAACCAGTCCTAAGTCCATCCATGAATTCTGCTGCTTGTGCTGATAGAGGGCTTAAAGTAGCTAATGCTAACATGAACCCTAATAGTTTTTTATTTCGTTTTATAACCATGATATTAACCTCCATATCATTATTTTATTTCTATCTCATTTTGGTTTTTGAAGGAAGGAAAAATACCTTCCTTCAAAAGTTTTTGCTTTTAGCTTAAGTCGACAGGTGCGTGCTCTAGAAATAATACTTCTTCTTGAGCTTGTCGTTGAGCTTTTGGTTGTACAGCATTACGGATGTCAATTACTGCAGCATGTACACTTTCTAGTGTTACTTCATTTCTATGTGTGACTGCATTAGTATCCGTTGTTATCTCTTTAACATCCTCTACAGTATTTTGTATCTCATCATGTTCTTTTGATAGATGATTAGTGCATCCCCTTATGAAGTTCGTAATTTCGTTTGAGAAGGGCTTTATGCCGAAACGCCATATGCCATACGTTGTTGCAAGTACCACAGCACTCATTACTAGTATCTGTGTTGATGGCCCTATTGATTTTTTTAGTCCACTTGCAACACCATTTGTAATTTGAACTATTGCTTCTTGGCTTACAAAAGGCTGAGCTACTGGTGCAGCTACGGGTGCTACACCTTGCAAAAAACTGCCAACAGCTTGACCTGCGTTACCCAGTCCTTGACCTACAGCTTGTCCAAAACCGTGCGCACCAGGTGTCGGTGCAGATTTGTATCCCAAGTATGCAGCAATACCTAAAGCACCAGTTGTAGCATATTTAGCACCAGTTGTAGCATATTTAAGCGCTGCACGGAACATAGCCTGTGCAGGCATAGGTGTTAGAGCTGCTAGACCAAGCAATACTGCTAAGATTGTTTTTCTTTGTTTTATAACCATGATAATAACCTCCATATTATGGTTTTTTTACGTATCTCTCAGGTAACGGTCTCTGATAGAGTCCTCACCTGTTATTACTATTCTACCCTGAAAAACACAGGCTGTCAACCGGGTCAACATTGAATATTAAATTATTTTCAACCTGTATTACAAAGAAGGGGGTAACTGCCAGGGAGAGTAATTAGAAAAGATACCAAAAGGTGATGAAAAAGAGCATACCGCTAATGATAGGCCAATAAACGACCTTTATAATAGGATATTGATCTGGGCCCAGCTCCGTAGGGTCCTTGCGAGCCATGGTAAATAGAGAGGTGAACAGGAGGGCTACAGTGACGATATAGAGGATAAAGTAGAACGACTCCAGGTATACGAACTCGTTTGAAGGGAATGATTCCCTGAAGCTCATTTGGGCTAAAATAGTACTAAAGAATATGCTGGCACAGGTACCGACCGTCCACCCAAAGCCCTGAAGGGTATGAGTTACCAGGAGAACGAACAGAATGATAAAAATTACAAAAATCAGGAATACGTGGTTCACAATGGTGTCAAGGAGACTCCTTTTTGCCGTGATAACAAAGCTCAGTTCAGGTATATTCGACTTCTCAATGGTTTTGTAGACCCCAAATGGACCATAGGAATAAAGGCCAAAATTTGTATTGTAAGGCATTTTTTCATAGCCAAAGAAGCTTCGTATTATTTCCCAGTTAGAAGGGTGTACATGGGGTCCTATTCCCGGTAAAGTGAGCGGTGCTATACGTGGGTAAGCATCAAGATCAGGGACAAGGATAATGTCTTTTTCAAAATCGCGATGCTGCATGCGTATTTGTAGATTTTTAGTATCAAACGGATACAGGCGATAATTGAGCCGTTGGTTCAGAGTGGCGTGAACCTCCCAAACAATAGTCTCAACCTTGCCCTCTTTGATGCGACTGATTTCTTTTACGTGTGTAGGTGCTAATGATGATACAGTAGTCATTTGAGGTAAAACAAATCCACGTGAAATATCATCGTGTATCCCATCAAAGTATCGTTGCCAAATATATCCTACAAAGTCGAGTTTATCGGTATCTTTAAATTCGATATCACTGACTAAAATACCGGTTGGAACGTAGCGGCCTTCTTTGTACCGGTAGAGTGCTAATCTATAGAGCTTGTCTGCATGACTTTCATCTATTTTTGCGGGTAAATTTGATTTTTCCCTTTGATAGGCATCTAAGAAATTATACAGCTCGCCCTTGTTGTGGATAGAGGTTATTTCTTTTTCATAAGTAGGATCATTGTTTCTAATATGCCAAAATGTACCAACTCCCCCAAAAAAGAGAATCGCAATCAGTGAAGAGCCAACCCACATTGTGATATTTTTATGCCGTCTAGCAAGTCCATAGCTTATAATCCAGAGGGTAATGCTTAATATTAAAAGTACCAGCCCTAGAATAATAAAAAAGGTCATCAAAATTAATTTTTTTCTAATTTGAGTTGCATCAGCTTCGGCAATAACCTCGCGTGGATCAAAAACGCCACCCAGTCGCATTTGAGCTGATGGAATATTGGCAAAAAAGAGCCATGACGGAGCTTGAGTAATTTCATTATGATATTCCAAAAATGTAGCGTCGTCTGAAAGTTGGATATTTTGCTTATTCAAAATATTATTGATATTGACGGATTTTTTAACAAGCTCTTTATGAGGGTGAGAAATAAATACGTTATTTTTATCAGTGATACTCCAATAGCCGTGCCTGCCTAAAGAAAGCGTTAAAAGCAGATGATTTAAATGGGCAACCGCTAGAGTAGAAAACACGATACCTTCGCTTGAGTCTTTGGTTTTAAAGGGAATGGCAAAAATAAGCTCACGCATATTCGTTTCAGGATCCGTAATGAGCAGCGGTTGTGATTGTTGGGCAGCCAGTCTAATTATATGGGCAAATTTGACCCCAATTTCGCTTTCTAAGGACTTTTCTTCTATTGGTTGAGTTTGAGATAATAACTTATGGGTTAAAAATTGCTGTTTCCCGTCTTTTTCAGTGTAGTAGGCAATGGCGTTGTTGAGCAGTACTCCAAGGCCCGTTATTTCTACAGGTTTGTTTTGCAAGATTTCTTGGATGGACGTTGGTGTAAGTGTTTCTTGTGAAAGAGCTTGGGCTGTCTGTTGACCATAAGCGAATGTTTTTTGAATGAGCTCGTCCAAATCAGTAGCAGTAGCCTGTGTTTGTTCACGTGCGGTCTGCTTCATATTATCGAATATTTCTGCTTTGTATTGCTTGTAAATGAACGCAGTTCGGGTTGCTATACCAAAACATACTAATGCAAGTATAAACAGTATGGCTGCACTGATGCGGTATTTTGAACGTGCATTCATATACTTTTCCTTTTTTTAGATACACTACGTCAATCTCATGATAGACAATTGTGAAGTGAAAAATCAATAAGATGTTTAAGTTTTATGTATAAATGCGGTAGATTAAGAAATTTATTATATGTTTTTTTTAAGATTAATGAAAGAGGAGGATAAGCAGTGAGATTAAAAGAGTATAGATAGCACAGGTGTCAATGAGTCCTTGGCTGAACATACTTACTCTTGAAAGAGTTGAATAGGTGTCGGGGTTTATGGCGATTTGCTTGCACGCTGACGATGCAGTTTTTTCTGAACTGATTCCTGGACCAATGGTGCCAAATCCCATACAAAGAGCAGCTGAAATAAATGCTATTCCTGCAATGGGATTGCAGGAATCAACCTTCCAGACCAACAAAAGCATTGAAACAACTAAAGAAAAAATAAGTGGTGTTTCAATAATTGCTTGGCTAATAAGTGTAAAAGGGAAAATTTTTTCGTAGGCTTTTCGATTAACGCCAAGTCCTTCACATGCTGATTCTGCAAACCGTGAAAGTCCGATAGCTGGGCCTATGCTTCCTAAACCGATACAAATACCTGCAGATAAAAGACGTAATGAATCAGAGAGTGTTTCTGCTTGCACTGCTTGATTTTTGATAAATATTGCAATGATAAAACCAAAGATAATGGGCGTTTGAATGATTGACTGCGTAATGAGCATAAGGCGCAAAATTTTTGGTCCAAAAAAAGGTTGTCTTGCAGTTGCAAAACATGCTGCACGCGCAGGCAAATAAGAAAAAAGTCCCGCGGTGAATCCTGAAAGGCAAATTGCAAAAGCTATTCCGAGTTCACCAAGACGTGAATAAAAAGGGTGTGCAGGTGTACTTGTGTCAAGAAGCATAATAATTGAAATGGTTACACCCAAGATTGCAGCTGTTTCTATGAGTGCAGTTCCCAAAATAGAAATTTTAGCAATATCGTTTTTTGATTCTGGTTGAATGTTAATTGCCTCTATGGCTGCTGCACTTGCAAGACCTTCACCAATACCAACACCAATAGAGTTGATACCCACTGTAAGTCCGATGGTGAGATAATGTAAAAACTCTGCCCATTCTATAATCACAACGTAGCTCCTTCATAGACCTCTTCATCTTCGCCTTCATCTTGAATAGCGATAGAAAGATACGTGACGGTGAGCATCGCAAAAACAAACGCTTGTAAAAAACCTTCAAACAAGCCAAAGAAGCCTGTAATCAAAAGATTCATTCCACTTAAAATTCCCACTGATTCCCATAATACAGATCCGCTAATAACCTTTGTCCATATTTTTGAGATAATGGATCCACCAAAAATATTGCCGAATAAACGGAATGACATTGAGCCAATTGAAGCAAGTTTGCCAATAATATTCAAGGGTAGCATTATGAAAAAAGGAGAAAGGTAAGATTTTAAATATTCTTTGACCCCATTTTTTTTAATTGCATAGTATTGGATATACATAAAAGAAATAATACCCAAGGCAAGTGTTGTATTTAAGTCTGATGTCGGTTCTTCAACCCAGGGAATGATAGAGGCAAGATTACATAAAAAAATAAAACAAAAAAGAGCAGTAATAAAATAAAAATGACGACGATGTAATGTGCCAAGTGTTTGTTTGGTAAGATCAACAAAACTTGAAACGAAGGAAATTGCTAAATAACGAGCAATGCCATCTTTTTTGCGAAGTAATCGGCGTACGGGTAAGAGGAGCAAAAATCCGATTCCGAGCATAATCCATGTATTAATAATGGTTTCACTATTTAGTCTAAAATGTGAGTGTGCTAAGTGAGGGTAAAGGGGATACCAATAATGGGTTGCCAGGAGATCAAAATTGTTCATAAAAGGTGGCCTTATTATTTTGAATAATGAGCCAAAAAATTTATATAAGAGATACCAATCAAAGTATAAGATGTATAAAAGGGGATAGCAATAGGAGCCAGTTGAATAATTAAATTAAATTATGTTTGGGGTAAATTCATTTCAAATTAGTTTTTGTGATTTAATTTAGTTTTTAAACTTATCTTTACATTTTTTAATGCATTGAATAACGCGAAAGGCATCATCAAAAGTAGGAAATATCATAATACCGTTTCTGGTTTCTTTACATTTCTTAATACAATTTTTTTATTTTGATGATTGAGATGAAAAATTATCCATTGATGTTGTTAGTCCAGCTAATAGAACGAGAGTAAATAATTTGTTCATATTGTTCCTTATATAAAAATAATTGTGTATGATTTAAGATCTTGCACAAAAATTAATTTGAAATGAAAAACGTCCCCGAAAAGTTGCTAATTAAAAACCTAAGAATTTTAGAAGATTCTCTTATTGTTGAGAATAACGAGCCAAAAGGTAAATAAAAAGCATACCATCAAAAGTATAGGATGAATAGACGGCGATAGCAATAAAAAAATGACAAACAATCCAAATAAAGCCATTCGTAAGATTGTCCAAATCGATGATGCGATCATTATTTTGCGCGTACGTTCAGTGCAATGTTCCACGTGTACAAAACGAGCCAATTGTTTTTTTTGATATAAAAACAAAAAGCTGTGGCATAGGCCACCTAAAACTCCGGTAATGATTGTAACTAAGACTGTACTTAATAACATTATAGTAGCATTTCTCCTTGATTTAACTATAAATGTAAAAATATATTAAAACAAAAAGTGGTCGACTTACCAATGAAGTCGACCACTTTGTCTACTCTTAGAAATGAAATTATGTTGAGCGTTATACTTTTTTGATTCCTTTGTAGTTCCAGTAGTCAGCCAATATTGAAGTACATCCGGCAACAGCTACTAAACCATATCGTTCATCAACGATTTTTTGTGCATTACCAAACGCTTCTTTAAAGCTCTTGCTTGATCGTGCTTTTATTTTCATGCTTTTTGCATCGTTGGTTAGTTTTTCAACATTCCAAGACTTGCTGCCCTTGTCGCCTGCAATAGTTTTAACTGGGCTGAAAATTACCTGACCAGAAGTTTTTTTAAAAAAGTAACGAAGCAGTTTTAAAAACTCTGTATGATCAAGTGATGGATTGTCGTTCCCCACAATTAATACAAGGCCTTTAATAGGGCGTCGATAATGAAGAAGTCTTATACCAAGAAGCAAGTTTTTAAATGAATCAAGATTACTTGCATTATCAAGAAGAACACTTGGTTTTTCTTTTTCAAGAAGTTGGAAACGTCCAGTGAGTGTGCTGGTTGTTTCCCTCCAGAATTGTTCTACAGTTTTTCTAGGGTTTAACTCTGATGCACGTTTTGCTTCAAGTGTTGGACGGCCACGTTGCCCTTTTTGTTTTGATAAAAGGGT
>JABSSP010000058.1 GCA_013213985.1 Candidatus Babelota bacterium
AATTTATAAAAGGTATGGCAAAGAATCAATCGCTTTTTTAACTGAAAATCCGTACCGACTTTCGCAAGACATTTGGGGCATTGGTTTTAAAATTGCCGACCAAATTGCACAAAATTTAGGTATTCCAGCTGACTCAGTCAAACGAGTAAAAGCCGCAATGCACCACGTTATTTTACAAGAAGTTGGCAACGGACACTTGTACGTTGAACTTGATAATTTAAAAGCAAAAACAACTAAGCTCTTAGAATTAGATGCAACCATTCTTGGGCAAAAAATGAAAAACGGTTTGCACGAACTCTACAACACTAATGAAATAAAATTAATTTCTCATGACAATCAACATTTTGTCACCTCGCCACAAAATTATTTTTCTGAAAAAGGTTGCGCGCTTAAAATACAACACTTGTTAGAGCACAAAAGCAAACTGATTCTCGACACCAACAAAGTGTACGAGCAATTACGCACTGCCAAAGGTGAAGTTGAACTTAATGACGACCAACAAAAAGGAATTATGGCGTGCTTAACCAACAAAGTCAGCATTATTACCGGTGGACCGGGCACCGGAAAAACTACGTTAATTAAACAACTGTTAAATGCACTTGATTTGTGCAATACAAAATATCGCCTCGCTGCACCAACCGGCCGCGCGGCTAAACGAATGGCGCAAAGTACACGCCGTGATGCAATGACTATTCACCGATTGTTAGAATTTGATGTAAGCACCTATCGTTTTACTAAAAACGAACAAAACGCACTCAATCTTGATTTTTTAATTATCGATGAAGCATCAATGATTGATATTTTTCTTGCCAATGCCATTTTAAAAGCGGTACCGCTTGACGCACACGTTGTTTTTATTGGTGATATACATCAGTTGCCTTCAGTTGGCGCGGGCAATTTTTTAAACGATTTAATTACCAGTGAAAAAGTTAATTGCACACGATTAACCAAAATTTTCCGCCAAGCACAAGACAGCATGATTGTCGTCAATGCACACCGAATTAATCAAGGTGAATTTCCGACGTCGTCTTTACCCGGTACACGGCGTGACTTTATTTTTATCAAAGAAGATGATCCGGCAAACGTTGCTGGTCATTTACAAAACATTTTTACCAAAGAAATAAAAAAATTAGGTTTCACTCCAGACCAAGTAAATGTGTTAGTTCCTATGAATCGTGGTGTTGTCGGCACGCAAACAATTAACAGCCACTTACAAGAAATTTTAAACCCGGCAACTAATCAAAAACATGTTATGCGCCACGGTACCGCATTCCGCGTCAATGACCGCGTCATTCAACTACGCAACAATTATGACAAACTTGTTTTTAATGGGGACATGGGTACCATTACTGAAATTGATATAACCGAACAACAGCTGCACATCCAATTCGGCGGTCGCGTACTTGAGTACGAATTTAGTGAACTTGATGAATTATTTCTTGCCTATGCAATCACGATTCACAAAAGTCAGGGCTCAGAATATCCTGTTGTCATCATTCCTATTTTTATGCAGCATTTTACATTGCTTCAACGCAATTTAATTTACACTGCCATCACACGTGCAAAAAAACTGTGCATTTTTATTGGCCAAACTAAAGCAATTGCTATGGCCATTAAAAACAATAAAGGTTTGGATAGAAAAACTTTTTTACAACAGTTTTTAACGAGTGATTTACAAGCAAGATAAATAATTCTTTCCTAATCACCACTCATAATATTACAATTCAAATAACCAACTATACGTTTTAAAAAAATAAAAAAAGGAAAGTAAAAAATGAATACAAACAAAAACACTCTAATCATTTTTTCTGTTGCATTACTTACCCTCACTCAAGACACACACGCCAAGTGCAACAATCCGGCAGACCTTGACCGCACCTTCGGTCCACAGAATAACGGCATTGTAACAATTGATTTCGATAATGAGGAATTACCATAGATAGCTGGGGAAATATTTATTTGTACGGGACAGATAGTAGTAATAATCAAATGCTCATAGCACGACTCAAAAAAGATGGTTCATTGGATCCAGCGTTTGGTAACAATGGAATACAACTTATAGGCCCTAATCTAGGAGGTCAGGGCGGCATTACTATTGATGCGCAAGGGCGCGTGGTACTGTTGGGAACTGGTGAGGTGAATCTAGATTTCGCCGTTGTTCACTTATGCGGCGACCAGCTACCAGCATTTGTCACGGCATTGGGTGAAAAATATCGAGCTAATTGTTTCGTATTGCCGTAATAATTTTTTATAGTTTTTATGATTAATAATTTTAAAACCAAAAAAAGGAAGAAAAAATGAACATTACAAACAAAAACACTCTAATTATTTTTTCTGTTGCATTACTCACCCTCATTCAACGCACACAGGCCAAATGCACCAACCCGGCTGACCTTGACCGCACCTTTGGTCCACAAAATAACGGCATTGTATTAATTGACTTCGGGGGAGTTAATCTGGGAGAGGGGGGTCTTGTGATTGACGACCAAGGAAGAATTGTTGTTTGTGGTGTGACTTTAACTTCATATATTCCCCCGATTGGAAGTGATTTTGCCGTTGCACGTCTTTTGCCCAACGGACTTTTAGATACTTCATTTGGACCAAGCAATGATGGTAAAGTTACCATTGACTTCGGTGGAACTGATTTGGGAACCGGTGGTGTAGTTCGCGATACTCAAGGCCGACTTATTGTTGCTGGTTATGAGATTCCATCTTTCAACTTTGCCGTTACACGATTATTAGAAAATGGCTCTCTTGACTCAAGTTTTGCTGGTGATGGTACGGTAGTTGGAATGGGTAATAATATTAGACATATTTCAGGAATCAAATTAAACAAAGAAGGAAAAATCGTTCTTTTTGGCTATACAACTGGTGATAACCTGATCGTAATACAACTAAATACTGACGGTTCACTCGATGCTTCTTTTGGTACTGCTGGTACTCCAGGCATACAGGAAATTGGTTTCGGGGGAAGAGATATCACGAGATCAGATTTTATTATAGATACTCAAGGCAGAATTGTCATCGTTGGCTATACTGACGTTGGTTCCAACCCAACTAACTTTGCCATCGCTCGTCTTAATGCTGACGGATCTTTTGACACCACTTTTGGATCGGGAGGTCAAACTACGGTAAATATTGGAGACGACATTGCTGAAGGGGGTATTGCCCTCACACGATCAGGAAAAATAGTCATACTGGGCACAAACAATACTGGTTCTGATAATACCATGGTTGCATTTCAACTTAACGATGATGGCTCACTCGATACAACGTTTGGCACTAATGGCTCAACAACCGTTGACTTAGGCGTAGACGAACGAGGTAACAGAGGCATCACTATAGATAGTTGGGGAAATATTTATTTGTATGGAATACAAGATGATCCTGGCCAATTTCGCCAATTTCTTGTCGCACGACTTACAAAAAACGGATCACTCGATACATCGTTTGGCAATAACGGAACCCAAATTATAAAAGTAGATACAAGTACAAGTTATATAACCACAGAAGGTGAAGGCGGCATAGCCATTGATGCACAAGGCCGCATTGTATTATTAGGAAGTACATTGCTACATCCACCATTACCGAATGTCAATTTTGCAGTGGTGCGCTTATGCGGCGATCAGTTGCC
>JABSSP010000059.1 GCA_013213985.1 Candidatus Babelota bacterium
TATTCAAGGTCCAACCGGACCGACCGGTGCAACGGGTCTGCAAGGTATTCAAGGTGTTACCGGACCAACAGGACCAAAATGTACTGGACCTACGGGACCAACCGGACCTCAAGGTGCAACTGGAGCTGATGGCGCTACCGGTGCACAAGGACCAACTGGAGCTGATGGCGCACAAGGTGCAACCGGAGCAGTTGGAGCAACTGGCGGAACTAGTGATGGACAACTTGTATTTACTGCACCAGATATGCAAAAAGACGGAGGTAATGATCCCGAAACAAAATTCAGTGACGTGTATACTCCGGTTTTTGACAATGTTGCGGTGTGGGCATGGAAAATGAACCCGTCTACTACCAGTCAGGAAACTATAACAATCCAATTTGGTCTTCCTAATGATTTTGATCCATCATCTACAACCATGACATTAGATTTATATCTGCTTACATTTAAGAATGAGGGCAGTGGTAGTGAAGCTAATATACGAGTGCAGTATGACTTTAAGAGTGATGGCGATACAGTAGGTCCATCATTCGACTCGAATTCTCCGGACACCAGCGGCGACTTTACCGTCACTGAACCAGCAGTCGACAAACGATTGTTATACCATCTTGAAACAGTAACAATAAACGCAACAAATCTTGAAGCACAAGATTGGGTAAATTTGGTAATAGATCGAACCGCATTAGTTGATGGTACAGAATATGACAAAGAAATTTATTTAAGTAGTGCTGTTGTTCGTTACGATAGAATAACATCCTAGCAAAGGAAAATAATGAATAGAAAGAGTATACTTATACTGATGATGTCCTGTTGGACAATTCCATCGTCCTGCATAGTGATAGTAGCTACACTTAAAAGTCTCATTGAGATCAGGCAGGGTCATTTTGAAAGGCATAACATCCGCTCACGTAGTGATTCACTGAACTACGTTAGTGGTGGAGTAACCTTCAACTACGCCAATCTGTTTTCTATAGCACCTAACGTAGCAATAACAATCGAAGTACTTAGTGCTTATGCACCAGGTACTGCATACTCCGCACAAATTGTCTCCAATAACCGTTTTCGAACCATCGTCCGTGTCACTAAAGTAACAAGTTCCACTGTAGAAGAAGCTGCCACGAATGAAGTTGTTGTGCACTTGATATCGATAGGACGTTAATATACGCATAACATGTAAATTATTAACATGGGCTGTATCTATTTTTGATGCAGCCCATGTTCTTTGAAATACAACCTGTGATAAAAAAAATTGCACATATTGACTCACACCAATTCATATAGTAGTGTGAGCGTAAGAAGGAAAATATATCATATATTAAAAAAGATCTTGCAAAGTAATTTTAAAAGAGGATAGAGTGAAATGAATTCGTGATCAACATACTATGAGAGAAGCATTCGTATAATAAAAAAGGAGAACAGGTAGTGAATATTCTTAAGAATTTTTTAATAGTAGCGACAATTTTTTGTATGCAAATGCATGGTGATACTTACAAACCAGCAGATAAAAGAATAATGATTGAAGCCATGCGAAAAATATTTAAAGAGCTTGATATCAAATACGTTTATATGTTTGGTGATAATTGTGAAGATTTTATGCGTGGACCTGATGGGCCAGACGATTACTCAATAGCTAAATTTTTAACCTGCGGAACATTTGCAACATGCCCAACTGCTCCACCTACTTGCATGAATCAAACTCCACAAATAGTTATGTGCAATTTAGGAGTTGTTTGTTTACAGGGATGCAATGCATTGTTTGAAAATGTGTGGATATCGGGATGTTTATACGTAGGCGGAAGTCTTACAGGGCCAGGAGTACCGTAAAAGGCTGAGAGCTTATCAAACGGGCTTCAAAAGAATATATCTAATTCCCACTTAATCTATTTTATGCTATACTTTTACTATAATTCTTAAGATAAAAACCTTTCAATTGTAATAAAAATTATGAGTAAAAGAGACTACTACCAAGTGCTCGGGGTTGAAAAATCAGCTACAGCACCAGAAATAAAGAAGGCCTATCGTAAATTAGCCCTTAAGTATCACCCTGATCGCAATCCAGACAACAAAGACGCGGAAGAAAAATTCAAAGAAGCTGCGCAAGCATATGAAGTGCTTTCTGACGAGAAAAAAAAGCGTCAATATGATCAATTCGGTCATGCTGGTCTTGGTGGCATGGGCGGTGCCGGCGCTCACGGTGGCATGAACATGGACGACATTTTTTCAAACTTTGGCGATATTTTTGGTGATATCTTTGGTGGTGGTCGCTCGCAAAGACAAAGAAAGTCTGACCCGCAAGCTCGTCGCGGACACGATCTGCATAAAGAAATGCAAATTACTCTAAAAGATGCATTTCTTGGAACCAAAAAAAATACTGGATACTATCATTTTGTTCCATGCGAAACGTGCAAAGGCAAAGGAACTGCACCAGGTACCACAACACATCAATGTTCAAAATGCCAGGGCGCAGGTCAGCTGAACTTTCGCCAAGGTTTTTTTATGTACTCTCAAACATGTGATGCATGTGGTGGCCAAGGATACACAATTCCTTCACCGTGCACAGACTGCCGTGGAAAATCTCGCAAACAAGTCTATGAATCAATTGACCTTGCAATTCCTGCAGGCGTTTTTAATGGCGCCGAATTACGCAAAACTGCAAAAGGTGACGCTGGTGTTTACGGCGGTCGTTCAGGTGATTTACTTGTACGTATTCAAATTGCAACGGACAAAAAATTTAAGCGTGTTGGTGATGATTTAATTTGTTCAATGTCACTGACCTATCCGCAACTTGTTCTTGGCAGTCAAGTAGAAATCACAAGCATCGACGGAACCAAACAAACAATTAAAATTCCTAAAGGTTGCCCCGTTGGTGAACGCATTATTATACCCGGCAAAGGATTCCCTCAACTACGCAATAAAATGCGCGGCAATTTAGTTGTCATTACGCAATGTCATGTGCCTAAAAAACTTTCGGCTGACGCTAAAAAAAAATTAACTGAATATTCTGGCATCATTGGCACGGATACTAAAGAAACAGAAGGTTTTATTTCAGGATTTTTTAAAAAATTCCTTGGTTAGTAATTCTTATAAAAAACTATATTCCGATGCCTCTTTTTTTAACGCTTTTGGCAGACATGACAAGATGCCGCTTTTGTTCATAACTTGCTTTTAAAATCAACTGATAAAAAAATTCACGGTCAGGACCTTTAACCACCGCTTGTTCATGCGACTCGGCAATAGCAACAGGATACCCGCGCCCTTTAATTGATTGGTCTAAAATAATCTGTGCAGTTTGATCAACAAGTTTTTCGTCTTGTGCAATCCATGCGGGAATTTCTACGCGTCCAATTTCAGTTCCGACATGCACATAAAAAAAATGTGGTCGTAAATGATTAGGATACTGATCACTAATTGTCGCATGGTTTTGAAACACAATTGATCGATGATTCGGCTGTAAATAAAAATGAGCAATAGTGGTGTCGATAATGTGGTCAACTGCTTGGCATGTTTCATTTTCATTTGCATAATTGAGTTCAGTAAGTGCAACGCGAACAAGATTTACCAGTTCTTTGCTTTTGGGCAAACTAATGTAACCAGCGAACGGCATTTTAATTTCATACAACTGATGCATCAATGCAAGGTAACAACTTAAAAACGTATGTTTAATTTCTGGAGCTTTTGAATCGAGATGCCAAAAAATAAGTGAGCCATCAATTAAAAAAACCATCGGTTGGTCAATAATTTTTTGTGAAAGTATTTCAGAACGCACAAGCCCTTCACGCAATTCAAATTCTTGTCGA
>JABSSP010000006.1 GCA_013213985.1 Candidatus Babelota bacterium
TTTCTTTGTTGGGTAGTGTGCGCATATCTAAAAAATTTTGTCCTATCCAAAGATATTCATATAATGTTTTCGGATGACTTTTCTTTACATAACCAGCAAGAGAACTATTCTTCATGTATTCTTCAATGCTAAAATTATCGATTAAAAAAAGATCTCCTTCTATCAACGCAACAATACCTTCAAATTTGAAGCCTACAGTATCAAGCATATACTGTACTACGTTGCAATTACGTACAGAAGGTGAATGGTAGTTGCTTAAATGCCAATACGCCCCCGCTTCTCGTAACAAATAAGGGCGGTCATGAATTTCTTGAGGAATTTGAATGCACTGAATATTGTAATCATTACATGTATCAACGATACTTTGATTAATTTTACTATCACGAGCATCGTTAAACACAATGATTTCGTGATCATCCTTTAAAAATTTCTTAAATGTTTTGTGTTGTACTTCAATAAAGCTAGGATTGTTACATGTAGGAATTAGGATTAAAACTTTTGAGCAGGTAAATTCGTGCATGAGTAATATAAGCACAGCAAAAAGTAATTTAAAAAATGGTGATTTAGATCGCATAGCTATTTTACCCATTAAAGAGTTTTTTCATCTTCTAGATATATTTTTTACTGTAATGCCAGTATTAATTTTTGTTTGAGTGCATTTAAGGCTGCGGTGTTATCATTAATCCATTCACGTGTATTCCAGTCACATAGCGCATCTATTAAACTTCCAAAATCAAATAGAAAAACATTATCAAGTTTGTACCACAATCTTTTTTGCAGCATTTTACTCAAAGTTCCTGCTGCAAAAATAATAACTTTATATTCATTATCTTTTTTGGCGACTTCTAAACATTTTTGTTCTACGGAGTCTATTATTTTATATGGATGTTTTGGAGGGGTTGGAATAAACATACAATGGGAACCAAATAACATTGTTGTAATATGTTTTGGTATATTTTCATTTCCTATAAGTATACAGCTGTTGTGAGATTTTAAAAATTGTAAAAATTCAAGACAGTAATCATGATCAGTTACCGCAACATGATGAAGTGCAACAGGAGAGTACACATTTTTTATAGGTTTTCCCCAAAACTGTGCTATATCTCTTAAAAATTTGAGAGTTACGTCATAACTTCGCTCATGTGTACCTGGGGACATACCTTTTTCATTAGTATTTAATTTTTTACAATTCATGGGTATAGATTTTAAGATGGTTGGCCCATTGAGAGACATGGCCTCTCGCATTTCTAATTCTATCCCCTTTATAAGTTGTTGCTTACCCCAATTTCTTCCTTTTGCTAAGGCAAATTCTCCATCTCCAAACCTGAGATATGCACCCTTTTGTTTACTAGATATAAGGCCTACAATCTTATTCAATGTTTCCTTTGCCGTATAATATTTTAAGTTGGGAGCTATTTGATCGAGAGTAAAATAAGGGTGAGTTATCAAAAAGTGGCTTAAACTTAGAAAAAAAAATATTTTAGTTTTCATATTCAACCTTTAAAATCTTAGAGATATTTCTTATCTTTTTATTACAAAACATAGACTATCGTAAAAATGTATGGATTTTATATTTTTTTGGAAGTAGTTTAAGGTTTGTAATGTTTTTTCTGGACATTTTTCAAAATTTGCTCTTGCAATACGCGCACCAACAACATTTACGTCGTCGATAAGACGTTTGAAAAAAGCTACGGTTGTACCTTTCTTAGCTTGAATGGTATCTGTAGGCATATTTTTGTAATACTTTTCCCAATAAGAGGTATGTAGGTCCTCAATAATATATATTCCACCCGCTTTTACATAGGGGAATAGTGCTTTAAATGTGTTTATTTGTTGTGTCATTGTGTGTCCACCATCATCTAAGATGATGTCGAATTTTATATTTACCTTGTTTATAAAGTTATCAATTTGACTAGAGTCAGATTGATTTACCACATGGAAAAAGCATCTCCTTGATAAATCTTGGCCGTATTCTTTGAATAATTTTTGATTTATGTCTATAAAGTGGAGTTCTGCGTTAGGAAAATATTCTTCCCACATATGTGCGGAGGCTCCCTTCCAAAAGCCAATTTCGAGAAATTTAATTGATTTATCTCTTAATTGAGTAAAGTGGTTATGGTATATCGGTGTATAATTGTGCCATATGGGGCCCTTGTCAGTGCCATATTTTACAGCTAATTCAGATAATGGGTCAGCGGCAAGAACAGAACTACAGTAGAATAAAATTGTATAAAATACGTATTTTTTCATTTATTTTCCTTACATTGTTAAAAATTTTTTATAGTGGTATAAATGATCATCAATAAAATTATTGATACTCTCCTTTATGTCCTTGCATTTCCAGCTGAAATTCTTGTGTAACAGTGGGGTGTGTTTTTGAACCTTTACCATTAGCTATATTAAGATCACCGTCTCCAAATCTCAGGTAGGCTCCCTTTTGTTTGTGGAAAATGATATCCATAACCTTTTGTAAGGTTTCTTTACTATCATAAAGCTTTAATTGTGGGGCTAGTTCTGTAATAAGATTATTTGATAAAATTGGTAAGAAGGAACATATAAACAAGACAGATATGGATTTGGCCACCATTTCATACCCTTATAATATAATTTTGACCTTAATCTTTACGTTTTACGTTTAATGATGAAACAGATGAGATCATAAAAATGCATTGATTGTATGTATCGTTGAAAGTAATTAAATTCTTCCGCTAAGCTTTCAGGGTGGTTAGCTCTATTTGCCATCCTTGTCTTAGAACCAGCATAATTAAGATCATCCAAACGATCCTTTAAAAATTGAATGGTAGTTCCTGGGCCCGCCTTAGGATTTTCTTGTGTTCCCAGTCCTCCGTAGTACTGGGTTCTCCATGATTCAATATAGGAACTGAATAAATCTTCAACCACATATATGCCCCCAGCCTTAACTCCGGCAAATAAATACTTGAAGCTAGTAATTTGTTGAATCATACTGTGGCCACCGTCATCTATAATAATGTCGAAGTCGCTGCCAACTTGGTCTAAAAAGCTTTTTAGCTGGTCAGGATCAGATTGATCTAAAACATGAAAGTGGCATCGTTGAGATAATCCCCTATCGTACTTTTCAAAATATTTTTTATCGATATCAATAAAATGAAGTTCCGCATTAGGAAAATACTCTGCCCACATACGTGCGGACGATCCATGCCAAAAACCAATTTCGAGGAATTTAATTGGTTTATTTTTGAGTGGAGCAAAATACTGATGATAAAGCTCTGTGTAATTGTGCCACACGGGACCTTTATCAGTTTTATATTTTGTAGCTAGGTCAGATAAAGGGTTAGCCGTGAGAACATTTGTAGATAACAGATGTACGATGCAAAAAATAGCTACCATCTTAGAATTTTTGATTATCATTATAAAACTCCTTTTTATCTTTTAGCAATATTAATCTTGATTTTAAAATTTTTTTGCATACGTTTAAAGACACCAATTATTGATTTTTGTATATGCGTAATTTGTGGAAATTCGGATAACAGCTTATTTACATCCAGTTCATTATTTGATCTGCCAGCTTTTAAAATTTTATCTTGCTCTTCCAATGTAAAATTTTTATACGTGAAATTTGGATCAATATATTGTGTATAGAGGTCCAAAATTTGATTGTGCGATATTACTCCAGGATTAACGAAATTATAATTGCCTGTCAATTGTCGTTCAGCCATGATTGGTACCAAGGGTAATAAATCATGTAATACACTCATTGAATTAGGAATATTAACTACACGAGCGTATTTAGTTATTTTGGTGATGAAGTTGCGGTGATGTAGATCATCAGAAATTGGCATACGTAAGCGTAAGTTTAGAACATTGGGATAGCAGGTAACTAATTTGTCGAGCATTGTTTTAGTAAATGAATAAAAAGAGCCTTGGAAATTGGGTTCTTCATTTTCGGTGAAACCAATGCCGCTGTGCATTGAATGTTTGGCATCGTACTCGTAAATACAACCAGTACCAAAGTTAATCACATGAATGTTATGAACGTATGCTACATCAAAAAGGGTGAGGGCGCCAACAAGGTTAGCTCGTATAACATGTTGTTTATTGCTTTCACACCAGTCAACGTTAGGACGTCCGGTCACGCCCGCTGCATTAATAATATGGTCTGGCTTTACTTGTGTAATTTTTTTTTCAAGGTCAGCTCTGTTTTGCAAGCGAGATTTGGCACATACAGCTTCATGGCCTTTATTTTGTAAAATATGAACAATTTTTTTTCCTATCCATCCAGTTTTTCCGCCGAATACTAAAAAGGTTTTTGCGCTCATGTTTCCCAACGTAAGCGTAATACAACAAATGATGATCCATAGTTGTTTGTTCATTTACCGAGTCTCCCTTGTTATTGTAATGTTATAGTTCCATGACTTGTTTGAACCGGAATATGTTTCATTCCTTCCATTCGTTGCCAGCGAGCTCTATTATTTTCGTACCAGGTTATAACGTCTTTTATTCCTTCTTCTAAAGAGATTTCTGTTTGCCAATCAAGAAGTTTTCTAGCTTTCTCAGTTGAAGAAATATGGCATGCCACTTGGCCTGGTCTGTCCGGAGTAAACTGAAGATAGTCTTCTGGCAGATCAAAGTGTTCTAAGATTTTTTTGGCTATGGTAACTACTGACGTAGCAATACCACTGCCAATATGAAGAATCTGATTTTTTATTTTAGAGAAATCTTCAAGATGCAAGGCTTTATCAAGGGCCCGTGCTAAATCAAGAGTGTGCAGCCAATCGCGGCTTTGTTCACCGGTACCGTGAACCGTTAAAGGTTCGCCTTTCATTGCTGCTGTTATAAAACGAGGAAGCATTTTTTCAAGATGTTGTTGTGGGCCATAATTGTTAAATGGTCTTATGATGAGTGCAGGGATATCATACGTGCACCAATAAGAATAAACCAGGCGATCTGCTCCGGCTTTGGCAGCTGCGTAAGGAGAACGAGGATTAATAGGATGTTCTTCGTCCATAGGCTGTGTTTCGGCAGTGCCACAAACTTCAGAAGTTGAAATATGAATGTAGCGTTGTATTGTTGACGTATGTTTAACAAGTGAGCGCATCATGACACGAGTACCCATAACATCGGTATCAAAAAATGCCAGATCATCAAAAATACTGCGACATACATGCGACTCTGCTGCAAAATGCACGACATAATCAGCTCGACTCATGACAAGGTCAACAATATCAGGATTGGTTACTGAGCCGTAGAAAAAATTAAATCGGTTAGATTTACGGATATAGTCAGGAATATTTTCTAACGAACCGGCATAGGTAAGGAGATCCAAAACATCAAAGGTATAGTTTGGATATTTATCAAACATGTATTGTAAAAAATTACTGCCGATAAAGCCGGCAGCACCAGTCAACAGTACAGTTTTGTGTTCCCGCTGACGGTGTATTGATGTATGTAAAAAAGAATCACTGCATTGTGTTAGTGAGATAAAAATGTTAAAAAGTACGACAAGTAGAAAACCTGTATGTATCATTTGTTTCTTCATTACATCATTCCCTTTTTTATAAGTTAGTTCCTCTATTTACGATATATAACAGCCCTTAAAAAGTGAACCTTAGGGTTTAATTGGATAAAAAAAGAGTTTACAAGGGGATTAGTGAAATAATATAGTAGAGGTAATACTAGGACAG
>JABSSP010000060.1 GCA_013213985.1 Candidatus Babelota bacterium
AATGAAGCATTGTTGGAAACTATCTCGTCTATCGTAGATATTGTACGTGTGGCACTTGAAAATACTCCACCGGAGCTCTCTTCCGATTTAGTTGATAAAGGTATTGTGTTAGCGGGTGGTGGAGCATTGCTCAAAGGCATCGATAAACTTATTTCAAAAGAAACAGGATTACCTGTCAGCGTGGCAGAGGATCCTCTTTTTTGTGTTGTTAAGGGCATTGGAAAAGTAGTTGAAAAATTTGATTCGTACCAAGAAGCGTTAATGGATTAAATCAGTGGCTGCAAAATCGTCTGGCATTTATCTTAAGAAAAAATTTGGACAACACTTTCTTCGTGATGAAACAGTTGTTCAGCGGATGCTCAGTTATGTTGATGTAACTGAGCAAAGTTCCGTTTTTGAAGTCGGCTGTGGTGAAGGTGTGCTAACGAAAGAAATTTTACACTATAATCCTGAACGATTGTGGATTTTTGAAATTGATCCTGATTGGGCAGAACATGTAGAAAAAGAACTCGATGACGAGCGTATTACTATGCATATTACAAACATTCTTGATGTTGACTTTATTGCGTTTGAAAAAGATGCGCCATGGATTTTACTTTCTAATCTTCCCTATCAAATAGTTTTTCCTTTTATGTATCTTATGCAAAAAAAATGTCATCTTATTTCAGAAGCTGTAGTGATGATGCAAGAAGAAGTTGCACAAAAAATTATGAAAAAATCTGGAAGAGGATATGGATATCCATCCTTATTTTTACAACATTTTTTTAATTTCAAGCTTAAAGATAAAATACCTCCAGGTGCTTTTTATCCTCCTCCTAAAGTGAATTCACGATTATTATATTTTAAACCAAAAGAACATGTGGAACCAATTCCCGACGAACAAGAATTTTGGAAATTTATCAAGATGCTTTTTAGACAGCCTCGCAGAACAATTAGAAATAATCTGTTGCAAACACATTTCAATTTAAGTTTGATTCCAGAAGAACAATTGAAATTACGTGCGCAGCAGATGAGTATGAATGACTGTTTAAAATTATGGGAATTGCTACGTAAAAAATAATCGGTTATTTACTTTCTATTACAAAAGCGAGTTTAGCTGTATTCCACGAACTATTTTTTCTATGGTCTTTAAAATAGTCTCGAGCAAGCTTGTGAGCGTCGTCTGTGTGCTTATCATAGAGATCTTTGGTGTAGTTTTGTGGCATGTATGCTTGCACATAATTACACATGTGTTTAATCTCATTTTCTGAGAAAAAAGGCGCAATCATGTATTTGTTACAGTTTTTTGCTTTTCTAATAATCATGTGTTCATAATCTGGACGAAGATCGGCAATGACTGTTTCTTCTGGATGGATATGTTGTTTGTACTCTTTTAAATGTTTGATAATATGAGGAATAAATGCAACGGTGGGCAATGGATAGAGTGGATAATGTTTGCGATAGTAAAGTGGCGTCCAACCAAAGAACCACAACTCAGTATGCCCGGGTGATCTATCGCGTAAAAAGTGTGTTTTACCGAGTGCAACAAGTGGATTAATTCGAGGAGATGGCAAATCAGTTGGAACCCCCTTTTTCTTTTTGGTAGTATCAGTGACTCGTATTTCGATTTGTGTAATTTTTTCTGGTACAGAAAAATCAGATCGTGATGTGAACGTTCTACGTGAAAAAAAACGTTTAAATGAAAAACAATCAAGTGGTTGAACGCGGTCTGATGATGAATATACGTTGTATACGTGTTTAAACACATTGCTTTCAACTAAATGATCGGTTTCGCATTGTATAGGCGTTCCAATTAAAATTAGTTCATCAACGATATATGGGTGTTTTAGATAGAATTTTGACTTCACAGCGCCAAGGTTAAGTGCAACATTTCCGCCATGGCTATATCCAATAACGCGTATTTTAGGATTAACATTCTGATCTTTTAATTTTTCTACCTCGTCAGCAAGCGCGTGATATAATTCTTCTCCTGCGCTTTTTCTTGACCTTTCACTTATAAGGCCTGACCAGCCGAACGTGTAAAAGTGATTATTGATTGTACTGTTGCTTTTTTTTACAACACTATCAAAGAGCGATGCAAGTGCTCCTGACGCATATCGGCGTTCCCGTCGTGTGGGATAAATTTTTTCAAGGCCCAATTGCTGCATTGCCTGATTTTCAAAAAAAAAGGGGTTTTCTCTCATAATCTTTACTGCCTGTGCATAGGTTGTATTTTCAGTTTCATCTTTCATGAGTCTTATAATATTAGGCAGACTTACATGTTTTTTGATACTCATTATTCCGTGCACAAAGACGGTTATCCAGGTTTCTTGTGTTTGATCGGTATTAAAATTGTTTATACAGACGGTTTGATCACAATCGATTGAGGTATGTATATGGTCCACTAATTGCTGGCAGTTGTATATTTCTATTGGAGTTACATGGCCAAAAAAAGACAGGTAAAGGCAAAGGCTTGGTGCGCAGAGCAGAGCAATGAGGATAAAGTGTTTGATGTGCATGTTAGTGCGCTTCATACCTTGTTTTCCCTTTTATAAGCCTTTTTTTATCATTAACAAACAGTTTTGGTAGCTAAGACAATATGGTGTTGTCTATGGTTATACTATCAAATTTTATATTACTTTTTCAAATAGAATAAAGATTTCGTGTTAAAAACACTTAAAAGTATAGTGTTTTTTGTTGTCATTTTGTTTTTAGACTCAAAAATTTAGTGTTTTTATATTTATTATTAATTCAAATATGAATTTTTTAAATTGATAGCAAAATTTTATTTATATAGCTTGTTTTATTAGATTTGTTTATGTTATTTTGAGTTTAACAACGGTTAGATAGGGATTAGGAGAATAGAAATGATAAAATGGATAGTATTATAGATATTAGTCTTATTATTAAGTGGCTCACTTTTAAACAGAGGCCCTGTTCACCTTGAAAAACAACGTACTATTTTTGATCCTTTTGAAAATGTTATGGGAATATCAGAAAAATCATTTCAACAACTTCCGCTATATAAGCAAAGTAGCTATTTACAAAATGGTTATCTAGTAAATCAAAAAACGGGAACAAGATATGCTACTGGTTTGTTTGAACAAAAATCATTGGAAGATTTACGTACAGAATTGGCCAAAAAACCCGCTGGAAAGGGGTGTACGTTTCATGTTATTGAGGGCTTTGACAAACCTTGGGAAAGTTGGTTTAGGCATAAGGTTGATATAACCGCGTTACAAGCTGATCCTAAGAATAAGGATGCAGTTTTTCAAGTTGCATCTAATTTTAATGCCCTTGAGGGAAATGGTGATCCTCGAATGGGAATTATGCCATATCTCAGTCCGAGTTTGTACGTTCAGGGGGAAGCGGCAGTCCTTTCGGCAATGCCAGGAACTATTTACCGCATGTATTATGCTCCGCATGTGATACAGGGAAAAAAATATTATGGTCAGCTTAAAAAGCAGGTTAATTTTTTACAAAATTTTTCATCGACTAATCCTCCATTTATACCAGTAAAGAATGGATATCTTGGATCAATTCAGGATATTGGGATGTTTGACATTGCCAGTCATGAACAGATACAAGAATATACAGGCCGCGTTGTGCTGGGGTTTCATGAAGGCATACAAGTGACTGGAGGACTAGGGCCACAAAAATCAGAGTTGCCTATCTATAAGGCAGTAAAAATTACAGACGATACACAGCGTGTTAATCAAGTATTTACTGCTGCAATGATGAATCCATCTAGTGCCAATTTAGGTGAGCAAAAACTTGCTCGAATATTGCTAAATGCTGCATATGAAAGAATTTTAAAATATTCAGAGGCTAAGAACAAAAAAAAGGT
>JABSSP010000061.1 GCA_013213985.1 Candidatus Babelota bacterium
AAACCTCTTCTATTGTGGTACGACATAAAATCATGCGTCGTATTTCAGTATTTTCTAATTTAGACCAAGCGAATTTGCGTCCGGAGTGGATGATTATGAAAACACTCCCTGTTTTACCGCCCGATTTGCGACCATTAGTGCCGTTAGAAGGGGGACGCTTTGCAAGTTCTGACCTTAACGAATTATACCGACGTGTTTTAAATAGAAACATTCGTTTACGACGTCTTATAGAAATTGATGCTCCGTCTGTGATCATCAAAAATGAAAAACGAATGTTGCAAGAGGCAGTCGATGCGTTAATTGACAATGGACGTAGAGGGCAACCTGTTCGTGGTTCTAATCGTCGTTCACTTAAGTCATTAAGTGAAATGTTACGTGGTAAACAAGGACGATTCAGACAAAACTTATTGGGTCGTCGGGTCGACTACTCTGGTCGTTCAGTAATTGTTGCAGATCCTGAACTTTCTATGGATCAATGTGGCATTCCTAAGGCGATGGCGTTAGAGCTTTTCAAATCTTATGTGTACGCTGGATTGTTAGATCGAGAAATTGCGCCAAACTTGCGTGTTGCTAAAAGAATGGTTGAAAATTTTGAACCAGAGGTTTGGGATATTCTTGAAGATGTTGTTAAAAAACGACCGATCTTATTAAACCGTGCGCCAACATTGCATAGATTAGGTATTCAAGCGTTCTATCCGATTTTGGTTGAAGGTAAAGCTATTAAGATTCATCCACTTGTTTGTTCTGCGTTTAACGCTGACTTTGATGGTGACCAGATGGCGGTTCATTTACCGTTGAGTAAAAAAGCGCAAGAAGAATGTAAAGAATTAATTTTTTCCACTAAAAATATTCTTTCGCCTTCTAGTGGTCGTCCAGTTACTGTGCCATCAATGGATATGGTTCTTGGTATTCACTATATGACTAAATTGCGATCTGGTGACAAGGGTGAAGGCACAGTTTTTGCAGACAAATTTGAAGTTGTTACTGCATTCCAATGTGGTATGATCGGATTGCAGGCAAAAATTGGTTTACGAGTTGAAAGTGGCGAAATAATTAAAACGACTGCTGGTCGTGTACTTGTATTTGAAGCGTTGCCTGAAGGTTCAGATTTTAAGTGGATTAATAAAATTCTTAAAGGTTCTGATCTTACAGTAATCGTGGAAAAAGTTTATTATCGTTTTGGTCTTAAAGCTACCGTTATTTGTCTTGATAAATTAAAGAAACTTGGCTTTTACTATGCGACTGTAGGTGGTATTTCTATTTCAATGACAGATCTTTTAGTTCCAACTAAAAAAAATACTATCGTTGAAGAAGCCGAAAAAGAAGTTAATCGTATTGAAAAACTTTACATGGATGGTGTTATTACCAACGGTGAGCGTAGCAACAAAGTGGTTGGTATTTGGTTTAATGCAACTTCGGATGTAGCGAGCCAGATGGTAAGTGATTTGGAAAAACAAGATGAGAAAGCGTTCCTCAACAAAAAAAATGATTTTGCTCCATTTAATCCGATCTTTATGATGCTTGATTCAGGTGCTCGTGGATCTAAGGATCAGATTAAACAGATTCTTGGTATGCGTGGTCCCATGGCAAAACCGTCTGGTGAAGTTATGGAAACACCGATTAAGGCGAGCTTTAAAGACGGTTTGAACGTTTTTGAGTATTTCATTTCTACTCACGGCGCACGAAAAGGTCAGGCAGACACTGCACTTAAAACTGCAAACTCTGGATACTTGACTCGTCGTCTTGTTGATGTTGCACAAGATCTTGTTGTAACGACTGAAGACTGCGGGACGCTTGGTTATATTGAATTGGAATCCTTGAAAGAATCGGGTGATATCATTGTGCCATTGTCTAACCGGGTTTATGGGCGTGTTTTAGCTGGAGATCTAAAAAATAGCATAACCGGTGAAATTATCTTTAAGCAAGGTCATGTGATCACAAGAGAAGATGTTAAGGTACTTGAAGATGCTCCAGTTTCTAAAGTTGCCGTTAGATCTGGACTAACATGTCAAGCTAAACGTGGCGTTTGCGCGATGTGCTATGGCTATGATCTTTCTCATGGTCGTATGGTTGATATTGGTACCACTGTTGGTATTATTGCAGCTCAGTCGATTGGTGAGCCTGGTACGCAGTTAACTATGAGAACTTTCCACATTGGTGGTACAGCAAGTGGTATGGTTGAGCAAAAGAACTATACTGCTAAGCATACCGGCATTGTTAAGTTGGAAGGTATTAAAGTAGTTGAAAACCGTGAAGGTAAGATGGTTGTGTTGAGTCGTAAAGCAAAATTGCTTATCGTCTCAAAAGATGGTCGAGAGCTTCAAGGTCATGATATTGAATATGGCTCAAATCTATTGGTTAAAGATGGACAAGAAGTTAAAAAGGGGGGCACATTAGTTGAGTGGGATTCTCATAACAAGGTTCTTCTTACTGAACATGCTGGTCAGGTTAATTATGAAAACTTGATCGAAGACGTGACTATGCAAGAGCAAATTAATGAAGATACGGGTAAATCAAGTTTTGTTGTGTTGGAACATCAGGATGCTCGCTATCAACCTGCATTGAATATCGTTACAAAAGGCGGTCAAGAAGTTCACTACTACCTCCCTGCTGGTTCACATTTAAATGTTACTCAGGATAAACAGGTACAAGCCGGAGATATTTTAGTAAAAACTCCGCGTGAAATTTCTAAGACTAAAGATATTACCGGTGGTCTACCTCGTATTTCAGAACTCTTTGAAGCGCGTATTCCAAATATTCCTGCAATTATTTCAGACATTGATGGTGAAGTGGTGTTTGGTGGTTTACATCGTGGGCTTCGTAAAATAACGGTTGTATCTGGTGATCGTTCATTTGATTATTTCATTCCTCGTGGTCAACAATTGAATGTGATTGAAGGTGAACATGTAAAAGCGGGTGATCTAATCACGATTGGTTCTCCATTGTTGCATGATGTTTTACGTATTTTAGGACCTGAAGTAGTTCAACGTTATTTAGTTGATCAAATTCAGCAAATTTATAGACTACAAGGCGTTAGTATCAATGACAGACACATTGAGCTTATTGTGCGCCAAATGATGCGTAAGGTTCGTGTTGTTGAGACTGGCGATACTGATTTCTTAATTGGTGACAAAGTAGATAGAGTGCACTTCCAAACCGTTAATAAATTGCTTGTAGAAGAGGAAAAAAAACCTGCTAAGGCTAAGCCAATGTTACTTGGTATAACACAATCGTCCTTAGGAACAGAAAGTTGGATTTCTGCAGCATCATTCCAAGAAACTACACGTATTTTGGCAGGGGCAGCGGTGTCTGGTGAAGTTGACCACTTATATGGATTGAAAGAAAATGTTATAGTAGGTCGACTTATTCCAGCCGGTACAGGAATCGCTTCATTTAGAGAAAAATATTTAAAGGATGGTACTTCTGTAATTGAGCGGCAAGCGCAAGAAGAAGAAGTACGAGAGCGTGAACTTATAGCGCGTCAAGGAAAAGAGGCAGGCGCGTAGCTCAGTGGTAGAGCACTGCTTTGACGTAGCAGTGGTCAGCGGTTCGATCCCGCTCGTGCCTACCAATAGTGTTGTAGTGATGCGGTTTGATAGATAATGAGATTATTATCATAGAGTATATATATAACGAGGTTTATAAATGCCCTTGAATGCAGAAGAAAAGAAGAAAATTTTTGGTAATTTTGGACAAAGTGCTCAAGATACTGGCTCAGCTGCAGTGCAAGTTGCGATGTTGACTGAACGTATCAAACAATTGACTGGGCATTTGAAAAACAATTATCACGATTTTGCTTCAAAAAGAGGTTTGTTAAAAATGGTTGCTAAGCGGCGTAAATTTTTACGTTATTTAGAAGAAAAAGATAATGCTACGTATAAAAAGACTATAGAACGTCTTGGTCTTAAAAAATAGTAGCAGTAACATTACATAGGTTGATATGGTGAAAACGTTTCGGTTACCCGAGTTTAATTATGAAGTAGAAATTGGCAAAGTCGCACGCCAAGCGGACGGTTCTGTGTGGCTGCAAAAAGGAGCAACAACGGTTCTTGCAACGGTAGTTGGATCTCCGTCAAAAGATTTTCCTGGTTTCTTGCCATTGACTGTTGAGTACCGTGAGCAATTTGCGGCTGCGGGAAAAATACCTGGAGGTTATTATAAACGTGAGGGTAAACCGAGTGATCGAGAAGTTCTTACCGCACGATTGATAGATCGTGCTATTCGACCTCTATTTCCAGAAAATTATTTTGATCAAACTCAGGTAGTTATTACGGTTTATTCTGTCGATAAAGAGCATTCTCCTCAAACTATGGGGCTGATTGCAGCTTCATTAGCTCTTAGTATCTCACCTTTGCCATTTATGGGTCCAGTAGGTGTTGTGGAAGTTGGACGTTTGGATGGAAAATGGGTTATCGATCCTCGTTACTCAGAAAGTAAAAAATCTGAGGTTCGTCTTATTGTTGCAGGTACTCATGACGGTATTTGCATGGTGGAAGGTTCGTCAAAGGGACTTGCCGAACACGATTTTGTGGATGCGTTATTTCTTGCTCATGACAAGGTTAGAGATCTTGTTAAATGGCAAACAACTATTACTCAAGAAGTGGGAAAGCCTAAAGAAGGAATTGATGATCCATATAATTGGTCTTCTTGGCAACAAAAGATACAGGAGTTCATTACCGCTGATCATTTAAAAAATTCTTATATTGCTGACAAGGCTGAGCGTAATGCTTACCTTAAAGGAATCCGTGAAGAGTTTGTTACTCAACATGAAGAAGAATTGACTAAACAAGAAATTCCAACCAAAGTTATTAATTATATTTTTGATTTAGTGCTTAAGAGTAAAGTTACCGAATTAATTTTTGAAGCTAAAAAACGTGTAGACGGACGTG
>JABSSP010000062.1 GCA_013213985.1 Candidatus Babelota bacterium
AAGGTAAATACAAAGAAGATTAAACACGCCAGTATTGATATGTCACCCAGCTTTATCTCAGGAATAAACGAACACTTCCCCACAACCGAAATTCATTTTGACAGATTCCATGTGGTTAAACTATTGGTAACCATTCAGCTCAATTAGGCATGATATAATTTATCACTGTATAAATTTGGGTAATGTTTTGTTGAATAGCATTTCCAAAGCATCACTTGCCGCCACGCCATTTTTTTTACAAGTGGACAAGTATGAGCGGACTCTACAGAAATTAATGGCCCCATCCATAGAACGGAAGCAACCAGATATTTTCTGTTGAACTTTTGTCATTCTAATATCTCTTTCACCTTGATTGTTAGTGAAAGGTACCAGGGGATTTATCATAAATAGCAGCACGTCATCTTCATACTTACGTAAGCGCGTTAATAAATTTCTGGCTTTCGATTGAGCCGGTTTTCTTTTTGTCCCGGGTGGTGGCTTTACAAGGGGACATTCTTGCTCACCAACATCAAGAATAAGTCGGTACGCTTCTCTTCGTTGCTTTATTGTTTTCTTAGAAAGCTTGGTTTTTCGGCTATCATCAACCTCTTTATTAAGTGCCGTAAGAAAAATATGCATCTGGTTTGCCCATTCCTGCTTGTCTTGTTCATAGGTTCGAGTTAGTTCTCGTAAATGGTGGGCATTGCATAGCGAGTGCGTACAATCATAGGTATAATAAGACTTCCAATGATCGTGGCACAATACACCAGTGAAGGATGGAATTATCCCAATATCATCCATCGCTTCAGAGCCACGTTTTTCATGAGGAGCAAACCAAGTCCATTGTTCATTCGACAGATTATGAAGCCAAATTTTAGAACCATTTAAATTGATACCCGTTTCATCTGCATGAGCCACACTTGCTTGTTGAAGCGCCTTTTTAGCCACTTGCTCAAATCCAAGGCTTACCAACAAATTAGATGCTTCATTATTAAAGTTGTAAATACTCCCTTTGCTTAATGGAATACCGTACTCATCTCTAAACTGCTCTTGAACACGCTCGTATGGGATTAGTTGGTAGACAGAGGAATACACCGCATTTGCTTTAACCGATGCGCCATATTGGATTGGTCGTATCACCCCATCAGGAAACGCGGCCACATATTTTTTTCCCTGTTCATCAACGAGCACTTGAGCGCGGTATTCAATAACATAGCTGGATATTTTCATATTGATAACTTGTCGTGCCTCATATCCATCAATGGTATATTTTTTCCCTTTAGGGAGTGTTCTTTTGTCGATAGCAATATCGTGAATTTGATCCGGGTCGTTGACAGGCTCCAATGTACTGCCTTGGTGACCCTTTTGACCGCCAGGATTTTTGTTGGTTTTTTTCTGTTTTTTCTTCTTTTTAATCTTGTCTGTCGATGGTGGCTTACTACTGTTTGAACTATTTAAATTCAATCTGTTAAGAAGGATAGAAATTAGCATGATGAGTAGCTCAAATACAGTTCGGGTAGTAGAAGAGATATTCCTATCATTTTTTATTGATGCCTGTGCGTTTCTAATTACTTCGTTAACATCAATGTTTTCTATTTTCATCGCAATTAAACTAATGTTGTCTTCACACAAGCAGTATAACAGTGGTTTTTATTCGTGGATTTTCCTTCGTATATGCGTTCAGACGGAGAATGTATTTTTGAGGGGTACGGGGGTAGTCCGCATTATCCTACATCTAGATCATCGAGAGTATACACCCCTGTATCGATCAATTTATCAGCCTTCTTAACAGCACCATAAAAATGGCAAAATTGCTTAAAAACCCTGTCAAGGTGTATTTGAGAAAATATGCTGAATAGTTACAATTCTGGGAAGCTCAAACACTTGCTCATGACCTAAAAAAAGCTTTATCTCTGAATCATATACTTGAGCATAAAGGCTTTCATTGATAAATCGCGATGGCACACTGTAAGTGACACGTTTATGTACAAATGTACTACTGCT
>JABSSP010000063.1 GCA_013213985.1 Candidatus Babelota bacterium
ACATAAAAAAATTAAAAAACCAAGTAACAGCTGCACAAATACCAATCTGGGAAAAGCAGATAGTTGAAATCGGTAAGGTTCCGTTTTTATTTCTTTCATTGCAAGAAACTAATCATAACGAGTTAAAAGAAATTGCCACAAAACTCGCGAGTAAAAAATCAGGATTTTATTTCTTTGCGAGCACCATGAATAATTGCCCCATTTTTTACGCACTCGCGTCTGAAAAACTTGAACGGCCGTTAGACATGAAAAAATTTGCAACATGGCTTAAAGATGAATTTGAATTGCGTAGTGGCGGAAAAAACAATCAGGTCCAAGGCGGCGGTGCCCAATTACCAACAACATTAGAACATGATCTACAAAAGTGGATCAAAGAAAACCAATAACTATGTTTAAAAAGGATATTGTCTTGACTTGCATAACAGTCATGATAAAATCCTTTGCGTTGGTATTATTGATATAAAAAATAAACAGGAGAGAGTAATGAAAAAAATAATCAAAAAAAGTGCTCTTATTTTTGGATTGCTTCTGTGTGTAAATACAGTGCAATCAATTCCAAGCATGACGTTTCTAAAAAATGGTGTCTTTTGCTACATGGAAGCAGGACAAGACATGCTTGAAAAATGTTTCAACCTCCTGCCCAATAGGTCAGTAAAACAAACGGTTGCTTACGACGGCGGAGAAATGACAATTACATTCCCTGAAGGTGCCTTTCAAAATCCGCCATGTCTTTTTATTAGAATTGACCCTGTATCAACTGGTAAAGCACAACTTGCACTCACTCCTGAAATAATATGCCTAACACCAACTTCAGTAACATTTGCAATCAGTATGACCACAAAAGAAGGAAGTGGATTCCATGTTAAACGATGCGGATTCGCTCAACAGCTTGCGGTCACCATAACCGCCGTTGATACCTTCGAATAAGGCAAAGTGCTTGCTTATTAGGCCTACTTACCCTATTCTGGACACTGGAAATACCAATCCACTCTCTCTAAAATTGAAGAGAGTGGATTTTTTAATGAGTTATCAGTGCTTATGGATCCACTGAGTAAAATTGACAAACCGCTATAAGATGATATAATTATAATTACAGTTGGAATAATAGAAAATGCTTCTCTGTAATCTCAAAATAAATGGGTTATACAAAGGTCTTATTCAATGAAATCAAATAATAATGGCTTCGGCTATATAATCTTTTTTACGCTTCTCTCAGTGACCGCAGTCTTGGGTAAATCCCTCATTAATCGCTATTTTATACCTAAAAAAAATAGCGCAACCCCTGTTGCAGCTCATTCAGAAAAAATTGGACCGGAAAAACAAAGCGAAAAACCAGAAACATGGATTACGGTGTTCGTTCATGGAATTATGGGAATAAAACCTCACATCACCCCGGCAAATATTATAAGGATCATACTTGATCGAGTCCATAATACAGCCTATGCGAAAGCGGTTGAACTCATGCGTGAAGACCCATTCTTTTTTAAATATCAAGCCATGCAAACATTAGGTCTACAAAACATTGATCCCACATTAGTAAAACCAGGTTACGCCGTTGGAGCAATCGCCTATATATTTGATGAAATAAGCAAAATGGCTCACCCATCAAAAGAAATCAACAATATTTTCCTCACCTTTGGATGGTCCGGACTTTCAAGTCGATCGGCGCGACAATCAGCAGGTGTTGATTTATATCATGCTCTCGAACAAAAAATAAAAAAGTTAAGGGAAGATGGCATCGAACCAAAAGTTCGAGTCATTGGCTATTCACATGGTGGTAATGTTGTGCTTAATCTAGGCGCTGCGCACCCCGTTGACTACCAAGGGCACTCATTTCATGTTGATCAACTCGTTTTATTAGGGACCCCGGTACAATATGAAACCGATCATTTTATCCAAAGTCACTTATTTAAAAATATCTATCACCTTTATTCGCGCGCAGACCGCGTACAAGGGCTTGATTGTTTCTCATACAAACGATTTTTTTCTCATAAACTATTTAAATCGCGTTATGATCTTGAACTCCCAAATAGTTTAAAACAAGTTCAAATACGCGTTACAGACACCGTAAAACAAAAAAGAAGCTCGCAAGAACTGCGACCAGTCAACGCACAACATTCAACAGTTATTATGGGTACAGCACCATATCTCCGAGATAGATCTCCCGGACACACAGAACTGTGGTCGTTCGGTTGGAGAGAACATGGATCCAACAAACGCTTTCCACTTCACCCGTTACCAATCGTTACCATGGTTCCCTACATCATCAAATGCGTTGAATCATACGACAAAGAATACACGTCTGAAGAATCAATCATTGTTGATCTACGACCACGCTATGCTCACGCGATTGTGCGTAAAAAAGGCGATTCAGGCGATAGCGTTTTAATACCAATCGTTGATCTTAAAAAAGTTGCTGAACTTGGCAACACAATTGAAAAATACAAACCAGATATCACCAATTTCGAACAATTACACGAAAATCATGAAAAACAGGCATGCAAAACCGCTCAACTTTTTCAACTCGATAAACGGAGAATGGAACGGTTTAAAAAATTTAAAAAACGAAAAACTGTATCTCTAGATCAAATCATAACAGCATAATCATTCTCCAAATCCACACTGCTTTTTTATTAAGTCAGCCGCTTGCTCAATGCCATGTTCAACATCGTCCTTTGGCTCTGAAAAATTGGTTAGTACATATGACGAAACTTGTTCTTTTTGTTCTGGCCGATCAATACCAAAACGCAACCGTTGAAAATCAGGACCACACACTTGAATAATTGAACGCAAACCATTGTGACCGCGAGCGCTGCCACCAACTTTACATTTAACTGCGCCAAAAGGTAATTCTAATTCATCATGAACAACCAAAATATTTTCAGCTTTGATTCCCTTTTTTAACAACCATGGAATAACTTTCCCTGAATCATTCATATATGTTTGAGGTTTAATCAAAAAAATATTATTGCCTGCGATAGTAATTTGAGTTTGGTCCATCAGATTTTGTTCTTTCCACTGAGCGTTATACCGTTGCGCAAGTTCATCAAGAATAAGAAATCCAATGTTGTGGCGATTTTTATGAAATTTAGGTCCAGGGTTTCCCAAACCAATAATTGCTTTTATTTCTTCGGTTTCCTTTTCTTGCATATTTTTTCCTTTTTATAAAAAAAACTCCTCAATTAAGAGGAGCTTTTTTATTAATTCTGTATTGCTAGACGTTACGCAGTAACAACATCTTTACGACCGTCAGCTTGTGCCACCATCATTTTGTCAAAAGATTTGTCCCATGCTGCAACAAGCTCATCATCACAACGTACTTCATCAAGAGGACAAAAAACACGTCCGCTGTTCACTTCAATAAGAACCGTCTGAGTGCGCTGTGCTTCTTCTATTACAATTTTAGTAATTTCGCCCATCACTGTTTGAGCCATTCTCATGCGTTCTTCTTCCAGGTCACGATACACTTCTTCAGCAAACTCTCTGAGTTCACGTTCTTGTTTAGCAAGTTCTTTTTCTCTTTTTCCACGAGTAACTTCACTCATAGTCATCGCTTTTTCACGGTATGCTGTTACATCTTGTTGCAACGCTTCACCTTTTGTTTTAACTTCTGATTCACGGCTTGCAGCCATTTTTTCAAATTCTTTAACCTTTTGTACTCCGTGCTTACTTTGTTTTGTAAGTTTGTCCATGTCAAAATATTTCACAGGAACAGAAGGATTCATTTCAAATACTGATGAGGAATCGATATCAAGATTAGTTTTTGTATTTTTTGATTTTGCTACAAGTAAACCAGAAGCAACAAACATAACACCGGCAACAATAACCATTTTATTTTTATTGAATTTCATAATTCTCTTTCTCTGAGATAAAGGATATTATTTTTTCATATTAACAACTATTTTTAGCTTATCCTTTTTACGACTTTAGTCAATTGGGACAGCACTCCAAGAATTAGACAGCTTCCGTAGACCACATATACCTCGTGATAAACTTGCGCAGTTCATCCCACAAAATAATAGTTGATGCAACACCAACAACTACCAGCCAATGATATGCGTTTAAAGGAACAGTGCTAAAAATGAATTGGAAAAATGGAACATACACAATTGCAAACTGTAGCAACAATACTAAAATGGTCGCTGCAATTAACCATTTATTTTGCAACCAACCGATACTAAAGATCGATTTTTCAATGGACCGACAATTCCATGCATTAAACCATTGAAAAAAGGCCATTGTTAAAAGCGTCATGGTCCGTGCCAGAGCGAGATTTTGTTGGTAATAATGTATAAAAACGACGAGCGAACCAATTGCCATCGGAACAGCCATAAAAAACATTATTGCCAGAATATGGTTATCAACAAGACGCATTTTCCCTGAGATCCATTTTTTTTGATAAACCAAACCGCCTTCTTGTGGTTCCATAGCCAAACCAACATCTAAAAATCCATCAGTAACAAAGTTCAGCCACAAAATCTGTGCAGCAGTTAAGGGAAGTGGAAGATTAACAATAAATGCAAAAAGAACAATCAAGACTTCTGCAAGGTTGGTCGAAAGAAAATATAAGACAACACGTTTGAGCAAATAAAAAATATGTCTTCCTTGTTCAATCGCACTAATAATGCTCGCAAACGAATCATCTAATAACACAAGATCTGCAGTATTTTTAGTCACTTCTGCACCAATTGAACCCATAGCAATTCCCAAATCAGCTGCAACTAAAGAGGGAACATCATTAATACCATCGCCCGTCATAGCGACAATTTTATTCTGCTTTTGCAGTAATTTTACAATGCGCAGTTTTTGATCAGGAGCTAAACGAGAAAACACTGTCACCCTATCAAGTTTTTTGCTTAACTCCTCGTCAGACATATTCTTAACTTGACCGCCATCAAGAGCCTCGTCTCCATTTTCAAAAATGCCAACCTTTTTAGCAACATAGAGTGCAGTTTCACGATGATCACCCGTTACCATGACAATTTTAATACCAGCATCACGTGCTTGTTGTACAATCGCTCTTACTTCGCTTCTGATTGCATCTTCAATACCGCACAAACCTAAAAATTGTAAATTATTTTTGAGCAACCCACTATAAAAATCACATAATACATCATTGTCCGTGCTGTTGGGAATTTTTGATAAATCAAACTCTCCAGTTGCAAAACCAACTGTTCGCAACCCGTCTTGTAACATTTTCTCCAAGCACTTCTGATCCTTATCTGAGAAAGGTCCTCTTTGTGAGCGTTTCATTATTTCTTCGGGTGAACCGTTAATAAAAATAATTCCTTTGCCATCTTTTTTATAAAAACCCACATGATACCGCAGAGTTGGATGAAATGGAATTTCATATAATTTTTCATATTCTTGATCTAACTTTTCACGAGAACAATCAAGCTTTTGTGCAAACACTCCGAGTGCAGCTTCTGTTGGGTCACCCTTGATGTCAAATAATCCTGTTTTAGGCACGAACGTAATTTCTGTTCCATTGAGCAGTGATGCTGCAATACCCAATTGTTTGAGATCGCGCACTTTTTTTTGAGACTCTTTTGTGTCTTCACCAAGAACAGTAATGTCTCCCCGACTCTTGTATCCTTGACCGGTAACTGTAAAAACCGTGCCTTGTGCACAAACGCACGCAACCATCATTTCGTTGCGCGTTAACGTTCCTGTTTTGTCAGTTAAAATAACTTGAGTACGTCCAAGGCCCTCAACCGCTTGCATTCGTTTGACCAACACATTTTTTTTGGCCATGCGATACACACCAGTGACCAAAACAAGCGTCAAGACAACAGGTAAACCTTCGGGAATAACACAAATAAAAAGTGCCGTTAATGTAATGATAAGTTCTTGTGTAGGCCTACCGGTCAAAAGCCCAATGATCAACAATGCAAGACAAAGTACAATAATGAAAAATAAAATAACATAAGAAAGCCGATCGAGTTCTTTTTTAATTGGCATATCAGTTTGAATTTCTTCAGCAACTGTACCAATTTTGCCGACTTGTGTGTCTCTTCCTGTCGCAACAACTACTGCCTTTGCTGAACCAGCGACCGCATACGTTCCTCTAAAAATTATGTTTTTGCGTTCTGCTACCGATTCTTCAGTTTGTATGCTTGTTATATCTTTTAATACAGGAACTGATTCACCAGTTAAAATTGCTTCATCTACACGAAAATTATCTGCTGAAATTAACCGTGCATCGGCAGGAACTCGTTCGCCCTGTTGTAATAAAATAATATCGCCCACCACTAAATCAGTATCTTGAATAAGTTCTTTTTTGCCATCGCGCAGTACAATGCAATCAGTTTTAAAAAACCGGCGCAACTCGAGTAAAATGTTACGTGTACGCCCTTCTTGAAAAGTTCCAACAATCGCATTAAAAATTAAAATACCCGAAAGAATAAATGCATCTGTTTTTTCTTTCCCAAAGAAAAATAAAATAACTGCCGCTGCAAGCAAAATATAAATTAATGGACTTCGAAATTGACGAAGAAAAATAAGCCACAACGGATCAACCGGTTTTTCTGGCAACGTATTTGGGCCATACTTTTTTAATCGTTGTTGTACTTCTTTTTTTGTTAAACCCGTATCAGCATTTGTTTTAAACTGCTCAATTACCTGCTCTGCCGTTTCTTGATATGCTTTCATTTCACTGCTCACTATTCAATAGTTAATTTTCCCTAACTGTCCATAGCGTACTTAGTAACACAATAAAATTGCAACAAGCACACAAGCATTACAATAAAAAAAGACAACCTGTTGTTACAAGTGCCTTTTTTTAAAAAGAAAACAATATTATTTTTTTAACTTGAAGCATCTTTCGCTTGCACTTGAGGAATTTTGTCTACTGCTGCTTTTGTTATCAAGTCCGCTTCGAGCGTCTCTAAAAAATCATGTCCTTCATCAGCTTGCAACATATCTGTGTTTTGATTAGCTACTGAATCTTCGTATTGTTCTATTTTTCTTCGTAAATCACTTTCAGCAACTCGAACTTTTTCCAACTTACAAGAAGCAATGTGCATACAATGAGCTAGGTTAACTTCATAGCTTAAAATAGTTTCTACCGCTTCAACTTCTTGAGAACATCGTAGTACATCAGTTTTACATACTTCAAATTTTTCAAACAACGAAACACCTTCAAAAGTATTTCTTGTTTTCAAATCGATGAGAATCTCTTCCATAAGATGTTCAATATTATTTTTACTAGAAGCAAGTTGCCTTACATTAAAACGAGCTTCTTTGTGTGACACCTTATCGGTAACTTCTTTATCAAAGGATGGTATCTTGCCTTCTAAAAAGCGCTGATATTTTTTACATGGATCTTCTTTTGGTTTGTATGCATCATAAATAGTTTTAATGCCAGCACCCAACACTGCTCCACCGGCCACCAAGCCAGCTTGTATACGCTTAGGATCTATATCACAATAAGTTTTTGCACTATGCGCCACTAATATTAATGCCGCCATTAAACATAATGATTTTTTTCTTGCCATTTTTTCTCCATGATAAACGATGATTAAGATTATAAAACAACCTTAAATTTAATGTTTAATTAAAAAATATCAAGGGTTCTACGGTGAAAAAACTGTGTAAGAAGAAAAGCAATTCAATCTTTTTAGATTCTAATTGAAAATTTATAAAATAATTAAAATTTTATTTATTATTTATTTATGTTATATTGGATCCTTGTAAGAATACAGTGTTTTTATTTTTAATTAAATGGAGTATCCCATGTTAAAAAACAAACCCATACTTTTTGCTATTTTAGCATCTTTTTCACTTTCCAGCCTTTCAAGTTCAACCGTCAGAGAAGATCGATATTGGAGAGATAAATATAGTAATTATTTCGACCAATATACGGGCGAGACGATATATCTCATGACGGTTCCAGATATAGAAGAACGCGTTGAGATTATACGAGAAGTTCTCTCTTTATGTGAAAAGTATGCTGATGAAGCATTTATACAAGATATTGCCCAGTTCACACAAGGATTTAAGATTCTTCAAATTAGGGCTTTTATAGTCGACTTAGCAGACGTTTCAGAGGGAAGCAACCTCGATAGAGAAATGTATATTGATGAAGTAAAAAGAGCTCGTAGATATCTAGGAGATCGTCATACAACACAACTTCAGGAAACTTCTTACGCCACATCGACAGATATATCGGATTCAGCTCAGCAAGAATCGATTCAAGAAAATAAGCCTAAATATCCTCTATTAGAAGATGTGTACCACAAGGAAAAAAAGCAGTATTTTGCTAGTGCAGCAAAACAGCTAAAAGAAGGTCAATTTAGAGAAGAATTTCGCCAAGGAATGCTCCTGTACGGAAAACCAGGAGTAGGAAAAGGAGAAATTGTTGAAGCAATGAAAAATGAATCTGATTGTGAAATTATTAGGGTTAAGGCTTCTGAACTGGTAGAACGTTATCAAGGAACTGGCTCATCAGCAATTAAAGAGGTTTTTAATAAGGCAAAAATGATTCAATCAAACAAAGGAGTAATTGTTTTTATTGATGAACTTCAAGCTCTAGCCCCTGTAACAAACAATGCCAATCCCGATTATGGTCATAAATATGAAGGTAAAGATTTTGAAAATACGCTGTCTCAGATCTGGACCGAACATGATGAATACTCAAGAAAGCATAAGAATATATTAATTGTTGCTACTACCAATAATTTTGAGCTCATAGATAAACGTATTCAAGAACGATTCAAATGCATAGAATTCCCTTATCCCGATGCTGCAGGTGTTGCTGAAATATTAAAAAATAATGTACAGCACTCCAATGTCCCCATGACTGAATCAGATTTTAAAAAATATGAGAAACGGTTAAATGGGATGAGCGGAAGAGAAATAAACACTTTTATCAGTGATGCCAAAGATTATATAGAACAGGGAATGAGCACTAAAGATGCCCTCGAGCAATCTTATAATGACATATTCAAATCAATTAAGGACGCCAAACCTAAAGGCCCATCAACCATGGATATGATAAAAGATTATTCCATCAAAGGTGCTGCAATAGTTGCAACCGGAACACTTGGATATCTAGCATGGACCGTTGTAGGACCCGTTCTAGTTGCTAAGACATCTGTCCTTTTCGCCAAGCTTGGCATTACTTCTACAGTAGTGAAAACTGCAGTTGGCGCTGCTGCTGTAAAAACTATTGCCGAAAAAACCTTACCCGAGCCTATGGCAAAGAGAGTTGAAGAAGTACTCGGTACTCCCCCTGCTGCATAATATCCACTATTAAGGACATTTTATGAAACATTCGTTTAAATCACTTGCTTCAAGACTATTTTGCTTTTTATTTCTTAGTAGTGTGGTCTCTCAACCAATAAAACCTGCTGCTATTGCTGGCAGCATTGCTGCGGTTGAAGTAGGGATAATCGCTGCAGAAGTTGCTGCGGCAATTGGCTATGCACTTTCGGTGCACACCCAAACAATTGACTACGTACAACAAGAACTGAGTTATAATGCTCCAGAAATCGCAGGTATACAAATTCAAAATATTCCTCTAGAAGGAAAATCAGATCAAGACGTAGTAAATGCGATCGCACAAAAAGTAACTACAGCAATTGGAGAAAAATACGGTCTAAATCACATTGAAAGAAGGAAATTATGGGATACTGTACAACTACAATACCCCGAACACGTCCAAACATTACGTCAAAACAGAAGCATGGCGCTAAGTCAAACTCACGCTCGTTTTCAATCCATCACGGCTAACTTACGACACGCAAATAGATTAAGGGATGCACAACTAAGAGAAAAAGCTATAGCAAAAGCTGTTTATGATTTTTTTGAAGCAAATGCTAGGGCTCATCACCCTGATAACGAAGCCGATACTCAAAAAACATTCAGAGGAATCACAAATTTATTTATTAATTGCAATAGTGAAAATCTTGCACGTAGAATTGAAGCACGGACATGGCTTTCGCATGTCTCTCAGTGTGATCCATATGTTTTTGGATACAAAATAAAAGAAGCTGCTCTCAATTTGCAAGAACGTTACTTTGATCACAATAACGATTTAGTTAATCTTTCATATGATAAGCGTCTACCAGAAACAATCAAAACGTTTCTCCAAGAATATACTTACTCTTGGGATACAGAATACCTAGAAGAGCAATTACACGGTCAAGTACAAGAAAAAAATTTAGACTCAGGCCACGCTTTTGAACTCATGCGAAGACGAGACGCTGCTGGTGGCGTATCAGGATGGGACAAATTCTGGGGGTCAAGTAGAAGTTATGAAGAGTGCAAAGTAAAAAATAAGTTTTTTCTTTTTCGGCATGGCGACAGACGAAAAGAAATTTTTGAAAATACAAACAACCATCGACTCTATGCAGTAGCAAGCCTAGCCGAACATGGAAACTTTAAAGATGCATCACAACTTGCAAAAAGTCATACTGACTACGAGGCAATAAGAATATGCCGCAATAAATTATGCAATCAATACGGAATTTTAAAAAAATATGAACATTTACCAACATGGCAAAACTTACCACTGCGAGAAAAAAAACACATAGCCAAATTTGAGAGCTATCAAGACAACATGAATCTTGATTTAGAAGCTGAATGGTTAGCTGAGCGAGCCGCATTATTTGCAAAGAAATCAAAAAAGAAAAAAGCTAAATCAAAAAAAAGTAAAATTGCTACTCAAAGAAGAACACCTTCTCCACCAATGCCTGATCAAAATCCTGAAGATGATAGAGATCCTAAAACAGGAAAAAAATCAGATCGATCAACTGTTCAAAAAGTTAGAAAAATGGAAGATTTTTTTAAAACTAAGGTCGGCCAACCCCTGAAAAAAGTTTCTAGAAAATTAGGTGAAAAGAATGGATATATATATCAAGTTACGAAAAAAACTGAAATCAATGGGACAACTTGGCAAAAAGGATGGTACTATTACTTAGACAAACAACATTGGGATCATATTGAAGTCTTTGACTCACTAAAAAGAGCTGTAAAAGTATTTAACCTAGATGGAACAATTAATGCAGCAAAAACAGATGTTGCACTGAAAGCTTTCCGCACTATAAAAAACGTTCCTTAAGGACTAATAATGACAATATTCAATCGTATAGCCGATATTTTAATAAAAATTTCAAAAAAAACTGATAAGAAAATATTTTCACTAGATGAATTAACAGAAATACAAGAATATGCTTTTGATATATCAAAAGAAAAACAAAAAATAAAAACCATACTTAATAAAATAGAAAATACTGATAATTTAGAAATCTTATCCAGACAATTATCAGATTTATATAGTACTTTACAATACATGGTCTCTGATGTGGATAACATGGGACAGGAAGTAAGAAAAGCTTTTTGCTATTACTACGGTAAAACATATAAAAACCCGGATTATAAATTCATTTCCAACCCAAATAAATTAAAGATAATTCAGGAGGAAAAAAAAGTTGGTCTATATGGCTGTAACAGCTATGTACTCAGAAAATTAGGTAAAAACATTGTCTGCAATGATGGAAGGATGGGATTTTTCCTATTTAACAAAAATTTAAAAGAAGAAGACTACGTAGCACTCAAATGCAATGCTCCCAACTATCTGTTTGTTAACAACGAAAATAATACAGTTTTTGTATACTGTACTGACCCACATGAGATAGTATATGTAAGCTTTGCCCCTTTTGAACGCATTATTATTCCTGTACCCAAAGAGTTAGGTGAAGAATGTTTCACTGCATTTTACCATTGGGATAATACCTCCATTATTTTAGTAGATTGGAATGGTAACTTTCACCAAGCATCATGGAAAGATAAAACAATAATACCAATATCAAAAAATATCGTTGCCAGAAAATATCCTAACTTTTATCAGCTTTATGAAACATCAAAAGAATATGACATTCTTACTGTGTATCCAGAAAGAGGACAATTTATTTTTGATCTAAAAGAAGAAAATAAACTTGGCATGTTCGATATTAATACTAATGAAACAGTTTACGTCGAAAGACCAAATGACCCCTCAGGTATCAATGATTACAAAAATGGCATGTTTGCATGTTTAGATCGTCACCAAGTTCTTATTTTAGGTACAGATGGTAAAAATGCGATGATTATTCCAGCTTTAGGTTGCGAATTCAATTATGTGAATTTTTAGATGACGAAGGCCTTGTGATATTGGAAGGCAACAATACAAACAACGATACCAATTTAATAAAATATAAGATTAAATAAAATTTATGAAAAAGACCATTGAAAAACTTGAATATCAGTGCTGCTTTTGCGCAAAAGGCCTTGAAAATAATATTTTAACATTCATTGCAACAACGGAATGGGATAATTTTAATTCAGAATCACCTAGTCAGCAATTTTGGTCTCATATCTCTTGTTTTAAAAAAACATTGGCTGATAATGTACCACTTTGTTTTACAAATCTTATAGAAAAATAAACTATGAAATATAAAATTACCTCTTTTCTTATTTTTAATCTGTTATTTATCCAATCAAGCATACAAGCTCTAAGTGCTCCTCCTTTAGTTAAGCATATGCTGTTAGCAGATGTGGATGTAGATAAACTACCTCACCATGATAATACTCCTATATACAGCCCAAAAATACACAATACTATTTCTAGAAATACTTTTGAACCAAAACAAGAAATTTGCCCAAATTTAGTCGAACCAAATTATTTTGTAAGAAACATTAAAATAGCTGGTAAATTTTTAGGTGTATTTGCTGTTATAATTGGGTTAATAAAATTATATGATTTGTATAAAAATGCTCAAAATCAAAAAAAGATCGATAATTTACACCGAATAATCGCTACAAATAGTTGGGATGAAGAAGATCCAAAATTACTTGAAGAATTATATTGGTTTGTGTGTGAACTCAGAGACCATCCCGATTGTAAAGAACAAAAAGAACAACTAAGCCGTGTAGTAAATTGTTTTCCCGAAGAGATGAGAAAAGAGTTTGAAAAAAAAGCTGCTCCTACTTCAATATCTACGAAGACTGCAAAACAGAAATTGACGCATAGTCCAGAAGGATTTTTTCTAACTTTCATTTTTCCGTATTTGATTATGAAAGATTATCCTTCCTTTTAGGCCCGTCTACGTCAGTCCAGCCTACGTGTCTCGCTACACTCGCTTACTTCGGCGGACAGCTTTCGACTTTCATTTTTTTTATCAATATTTTATTATAATCCGTTAAAAAACTGGCTTGCAAACCAAACCCTTGATGGAACCTGCACCTCCTGCATTACCGTTATCTTCCGCACAATAAGTTTTTGCACTATGCGCCACTAATATTAATGCTGCCATTAAACATAATGATTTTTTTTGCATACTTTTTTCTCCATGATAAACGATGATTAAGATTATAAAACAACGTTAAGTTTAAAGTTTGATGAAAAAGTATCAATGATTTAGATGAAATGACTGGTGGAGGCGATGGGAGTCGAACCCATGTCCGCGATACGTCAAACTTCAAGTACTCCATGCTCATTCTTTGATTATACTCGGTTACCGCTGCAAAGACACAGCATTGTAAACGAGACTGTTTTGTATACGAGCAACATTACAGAACAATAAAACCTACTGTTGCAGTTCTATCTTATATAATACGTGATAAGCAAACTGATAGACACGTCTGCGTATCAAGTGTCCTAATTAAAGGTTACGCGAAAGCGTACCCCATAGTTCGGACATCATTAGTGTTATTTACACTTATTGTTTTGACCAATTGTTTAACGAGCACTCAATCAACGCTCGGCATGCTCTGAAAGCCATCAATATAACGTCGAAGCCAGTACGCCCCCAAAAATTTCAAAGAATAACCTCTATATCTTAGAATATGATAATTGGCCTATTTTTGCAATAGCCCTTCGATACACCCGTCTACGCTAAGGCTTCCTTCTTCGTTAAAACTTCGTAGAACTTGCGACGTCGGGCACTCAGGATGCGAGTAATCTACCTCATTTTTACAGGGGCAAATGGCCCCAGATAGGCCTTAGACAGGTTTGGCTACTCCGTAGTAGCTACCCTTAAGCTCACGCCTGGTGTCACGGGCGATATCACGCTCTTTGAGTACTTGTTTTTTACCGGCAGCCTTTTTATGCTTGGCAACCCCAAGTTCAACCTTAATTTTGCTTTTTTTATTGAAGTACATTTTCAGAGGAACAATGGTAATTCCCTTTTTAGAGATATCACCGATAAGTTTAGCGATTTGTTTTTTGTGTAAGAGAAGTTTACGGGTAGCACGCGATTTTTCTTCATCCTGGCGATAGGCCTTGTCGTATGGAGTGATGTGTGCATTGAGCAAATATAGTTCGCCATCACGTGCAGTTGCAAATGAACCAACTAAAGAAGCACGACCAGCTCGTAAAGATTTGACTTCATCACCAGTTAAGACAATACCAGCTTCAATCTTTTCGAGAATATCGTAATCGTGATAGGCTTTTTTATTTTGAACGATGATTTTCATTATTTTTTATTCAGTCCAGATAAACGTCTTTCCTTTTGTACACACTATCTATAGGATATCACGTATAAGAACGACAATCAATGGAAGGAATAAAACCAAACCCTTTGAAAAAAAGACTCTTTGCTGTACCATTACAGAGAGATACGCTCGATAGTATCAATACTATCTTACAAGGAATAACTATGAAAAAAACATTCTTCTATTCATTTTTAGGACTCATCTTTTTTGTAAACTGTCATGGCTACATCGATACTAAGCGTTGGTTTGGCACCATTCAGTTTCCTCAAATTCTTGAAAAAGTTCCGAGTGTACGCATATACCGTGCCGGAGAAAAAATGAATGGTCTGAGCGTTGATTATGATCATGAAGGCAAAAGAATCTGTTTTTCTTTTACTGAAAGAGAATATCAAAAAACTATCTATGTCATCATTACACCAAAATTTTGGGGGCAAAATGAACGAGGCAGCACCGCGTATTTAAAAATCGACCCAGAACAAGATTATAAATTTTACATGCTTGAACATAGAGAT
>JABSSP010000064.1 GCA_013213985.1 Candidatus Babelota bacterium
AATGAAGTAAAATTTTCATTACCTTTTACATACATGCACTACGAATTATGCTTGTTTTTTGGTTGCGATTTTCCTTAGGTATTGAACACGTGTTGTGCCATCAGGGTGACCCGATAAAACCGTTGTTGGAAGTTTACCCAATAGGCCAGGAAAAGCTTCGTTTTGTTCCATAATTATTTTATGTTGTTCAAAGAAATGTGCCGCTGCATTTATCTCTTCACAAGAGCTGTATCGAGCGGCAAAAAAGTCTGCCTTTTTTTCTTCTTGCACTTTGAAAAATACATTTGAGCTATAGCTCAACAACAGATCAACAAAACCACCAGTAAGCATTCCTATGCCAATTGCAGCGATGCCTCCGAGAGCCTTCATCGTCATCACGCTTGCTAAGATACCGCTGTATGTTGCAACGCTTGCTATAATGCCCATCAAGATTAATTTTTTATGAGTATAGTTGTGAAACGCATGACCTAATTCATGTTTAAAAATAAACGCTTGTGCTTTAGGTGATAAACTTTCTTTTATTTTTGTAAGACGTTCTTTTTGTTTTTCAGGTAACGTAGGGGAAATTGCATTGTCAAAAATACCTTGAACTTTAGCTGCCTCTGGGTCGTCTTTGATAGTTGAACACAGTGTAGGATCCAGCACAACGGTATTAAACATATTTAATGCGGTTCCTTCACCGACATATGCGTATTTTATTTGTATATCTTTGGGGTCGATTTTGCATGCGGCAATGTACTGTTCAATTTGTTGTTTGTGTTCTCCAAAAGGGGAGTAAAGCAGTCCAGCATCTTGTTTTTTGGTTGAGCTGTAACTTAAATAATAAATATACGCTCCAATTACACAAGTACAGGCTAATTGCACCGGAATATTTGAAGTCAGCCCTGGATACAATTGAAATACAAGAATAATGGGTATTGCAAGCCTAATTACGCCAATGAGTTCCTGTGACAGGATTACTGTTATTGTCATGAATTTCCCTGTGTTAGGCTTATTTTTGTCAATTTTCATCTTTTAATAGTTTAGAATAAAAAAGAAAAAGCACTAATATAACTTATATTAGTGCTTTTTCTTTAAGTTTTACAGAGAAGGAAGCTTATCTTCTTTCTTTTGCAATATCAACTTTAATGGTTTTGCCGTCTAATTCAGAGTTGTCGAGCTCTTGGATAGCTCGATCAGCATCTTCTTTATTAGCAAATGTTACAAAACCAAAACCTTTAGATCGCTTAGTATCACGATCTTTGATGATGATGGCTTCTTCAACAGGCCCTATAGCTGAAAAATGATTAGACAACGCGTCTTCATCAGTGTTCCAGTTGAGAGCAGCTACAAAAACTTTACGCATTTTGAGAATACTTTCTTTTAGAAATGAACATACCGTCTTATTATAGTATGTTTTTAGAAATAGAGCAAATTTAAGGGATAATCTTATAAAAGAGGGCATTTAGAGGTCTTATCAGGGAAGATTGGTGTGAAAAATCTCCTTCTTGATAAAGAGACCGTATAATTTTGAATAAAGTGCTTGCAATAGGGTTTTTTTAGGCCTAAACTAGATGACACTGATATCCTGTTATTTTAGAGTGTTGAATATTGTGTGCCGTTTTAGGGTGGTGTATGTTTTCCTGTCTGTCTCGTGTTGTTGTTTTATCTCTTTTTACTGTTTCTCTATGGGCGCATGAAGGTGTGTGGTCTATCTCTCCAGGTGTCTTGGGTGCATCAGGTATAGATGCTTCCTTTGTTGCAAACGCTGCACTTTTTATTGCTATGCTCATTTTATGGGTTGTGTGTATTGCCCAACTGCTCAAGCTATTATTTAATTTACCGATTATTGCAGGACAAATTATAGCTGGTTTACTATTAGGTCCATCATGTATAAATATTGCACGATGGCCGCTATTTTTTACTCCGCTTCGTTTATTTGATCATGCAAGTGGTCATACATATCAAGTTGTTTCCTCGGATCTTTTAATTTTTTGTTTAGTACTTTTTTCTTCTATTTTTACTATTTCTTATTTAATGTGGATTGCAGGGCATGAAACTGATATTGAAGATATTTTAAAAGTTGGATGGGCGGCAACGTTAGCAGGGTTGTTTGGAGCGGTTTTGCCTATCGTTATGACAGCACTTGTAATGTACTATGGGTTTCCTGATGAAGAAATTACACAGGCATTGGGGCTTGGCTTAATCTTTTCAGCAACAAGTGTATCTATCCCAGTTGCTATGCTGTTTTCTTATAATAAAATGCATTTAAAAAGTTCTAAAGCTACACTTGGTGCCGCAATTATCGACGATATCTTAGCTGTGGTACTCCTTTCATTATTTTTAATCTTATTGCAATCCGGTACATTTGGTGAAATAGCCGGGCTTGTTGTTGAATCTGCTCATCAAATAACTATTGGAGAAGCTCTTATATGGATGATTGGATCGTTTGTCTTACTTCTTTTAATTGGTTACTTTGGTATTCCTGCGATTGTTAAAATGCTCAAGAAATATCACTATTCTCATCTGTTAGTTCCTGTTGCAACAGGAATTATGCTCTTGTATTTTGCGTTTGCTGAAAAAATAGGTGGGTTGGCGGGTATCACTGGTGCATATTTTGCTGGTCTTTTTCATCGAATGGGTGATAAAAGACATCGTGCTGAAAAAGTTATTTCTCCTTTTGTAAATTTTGTATTATTGCCGTTGTTTCTTGGGCTTATTGGATTTAGTGTTGATCTTAAAGTGTTGAGTGGTCATCAATGGCTTATTGTTGCTGTGTTATTAATTGTTTCTATTGTTTCTAAACTGCTTGGGTGCTATTTAGCAGCAGGAGCGAGCAATTTGATTGGGGAACGATCAGGGAAATGGAGCTTCATCGAAGCATACTTGTTTGGTTCTTCTATGGTTGCACGAGGTGAAGTTGGACTTGTAATTGCAACTATTTTGTATAGTTGGCGTGTCCTTTCAACTGAATACTATACCATTGCATTAGTCGTAATTGTGCTCACGACGATTGCGTCACCCATTATGCTGGGAATTGGCTTTGCTTATCTCACACGTACTGAGGAAGGTGAAGGATACGAGGAGTACACTCTCAATATCGGTTTATTTAATGTAATAGGAACACTGCGTCTTTTTGATATTATTGGGGGCCGTATTGAGGCCAACAATCGCTTTAATACTTCTATTAGGATCAGTGAAGGGCGTAAGATTATTAATATTGAAGGGCTTAATATTCAGATTATCTTGTGCCCTGAACGTGGCATACTATTCAGGGGCGATCGGGACAATATTGGCGAATTACTGCATGAGGTCCAAGAGGCCATCCATCATGAAGTGGATCGAATTGTAATGCATCCTGAATGATTTGCAAGGCAAATTGTATCGAAGGAGATCCTTTACAATTACTTCTTTTTGAGCGATAATTGTGGTAAATACTCAGAATTTTATATTTTATAATAGTAAAAAGAGGTTCTTTCTATGAAAAAGGGTATTCACCCCGAGCTTCACGAAGTGAATGTGCGCTGTGCTTGTGGCTCAGTGATTGATACACGATCAACTGATAAAGAGATTAATCCTACCATTTGTTCTGCGTGCCATCCATTTTTCACTGGTGAACAAAAATTTGTTGATACAGCCGGTAGAATTGAAAAATTCCAAAAAAAATATGGAAAGAAGTCCTAACGGTCTTCTTATTTGATGTGCTATGGCAATAGAGTGGGAACAAATTTCCAAAAAGCGTGATGAGCTGACGAATGGTCTTTTAAAAGAAGGTCTTTCACCTGATAAAAGACTTTTGATACAAAAAGAGTTATCAAAAGTGTCTTCATTGTTAGGTGCGTACAAAGATCTTTCTGAAATAGAAAGTAAGGTAGAGCAAGCAAAAATTCAACTCGCAAGCAATACTGATGCTGAAATGGCAGAGTTGTTTGAAGAAGAAATTGGTGAACTTGAGGCAGAGCGTAAAGAGGCGAAAACTGTTTTAGATGACCTTATGTTTCCTCCTGATAAACACGATAATCGTTCTGTTTATTTAGAAATTCGTTCTGGTGCAGGTGGTCAAGAAGCAGCACTTTTTGCCGCTGACTTGATGAAGATGTACACACAATATGCACTGACAAAGAATTGGAAAGTTGATGTGCAATCTTTGAACGAAACTGACTTGGGTGGTTTGCGTGAAGTTATTTTGCATATCAAGGGAAAAGGGGTATACGGTCACCTTAAACATGAGTCTGGTGTACACCGGGTTCAACGTGTTCCTCAAACTGAAACACAAGGACGTATTCACACGTCTACCGCAACAATCGCAGTTCTTCCTGAAGCAAAAGCAGTTGATCTGACTATTTCACCTGCTGATTTACGCATTGATGTGTATCGTGCAAGTGGCGCTGGGGGTCAATATGTTAATACGACTGACTCTGCTGTACGAATAACACATATTCCAACAGGAGTTGTTGTCACATGCCAAGACGAACGATCGCAACATAAAAACAAAGCAAGGGCTATGAAAGTTTTGCAATCACGTTTATTGCTTGCACAAAAAAAAAAAGAAGAAAAAGAGATGAGTAAGCAACGTAAATCTCAGATTGGAACCGGGATGCGCTCTGAAAAAGTTCGTACATATAATTATCCTCAAAATCGTGTGACTGATCATCAAGTTGGACTTACACTCAAAAAGCTTGATATGGTGATGACCGGTGCATTGGATGAAATAGTTGATGCACTCCGTGAAAAAGATCGACAAACGCGCAAAGAAGAGCAACAGTCCTCTTTGGGAAGTTCGTAATATCATTTTTGTGTAAAAAGATTTAAACTTAGATTATTTTTTTTATTTTTCCGGATACCATTGAAAAAATAAGAAAAAGCGAGGCATATAAAAAAGTGCCTCGCTTTTTTGGTGCTTATAAAAAAGAGATTAGTGATGAGTATTGAAGAAGGGTTCTGACAGTATGACGAAATTTATTTTTGTTTCGGGTGGTGTAATCTCCGGGGTTGGCAAAGGAGTGATAACAGCATCACTGGGCAAAATTATGAAGCAGCATGGGTACAAAACCACGCTCATAAAAATTGATCCGTATATTAACTACGATGCAGGAACATTGCGGCCAACAGAACACGGTGAAGTATGGGTGACTGAAGATGGCGGTGAAATAGATCAAGATTTGGGTAACTACGAGCGATTTCTTAATGAAGATATTCCTAAGCATAACAACATTACGACCGGACAAATTTATAAAAATGTCATTGATCGTGAACGACGTGGTGATTACTTAGGAAAGACTGTTCAATTCATTCCACATATTTTAGATGAAATTAAGGCGCGTATTTTAGAAGCATCAAAAGGTTATGAAATAGCCATTATTGAACTTGGCGGCACTGTTGGTGATTATGAAAATACTCCCTATCTTTTTGCAATAAAATCACTGCAACTTGCCATTGAATATAATGACGTTGCGTACGTGTTGGTTTCTTATTTACCAGTTCCTGCCCACATTCAAGAAATGAAAACAAAACCGACACAGCAAGCAATTCGATTATTAGGTGCACAAGGCATTTTACCAAACTTTATTGTTTGTCGGTCTGAAAAGGCAATCGACAATATAAGAAAAGAAAAAATTGAATTATTTTCCAATATTGCTTTCGATAACATTATTTCAGCACCAGATTTAAATACCATTTATCGCATGCCCATTCATTTAGAAGAGCAGGGGGTGGGTAAAAAAATTCTTAAACACTTTGGTCTTACATCAAAAGTAGAACCCAACTGGAACACGTGGCAAAATTTAATTACTAAAATTGAAAAACCAAAACAACGAGTGAGGATTGCCATTGTCGGTAAATATTTAGGCATTGGTGATTATAGTTTAACCGACAGTTACATCAGCATTGCACAATCACTTGAACATGCAGGTGCAGCCGACGATGTTGGTGTTGATATTGAATGGATTTCTGCTGATGATGTAGAACAAAATGGTTTTGATACAGAAAAATCTTTTGACGGTGTGATTATTCCGGGAGGTTTTGGACATACCGGAATAACGGGAAAATTAAATACCATACGCCATGCGCGAGAAAATAATATTCCGTTTTTGGGATTGTGTTACGGTTTACAACTTGCGGTTATTGAGCATGCACGCAATGTATGCAACATGAAAGGTGCACATACTACCGAAGTTGATCCTGACACTCCCTATCCCGTTATTGATATCATTGAAACACAAAAAGATATTCTTAAAAATAAAGCATACGGTGGTACCATGCGGCTCGGTTCGTATCCCGCATTGGTTAAAAAAGGAACACTCATTCATTCGCTTTATTCGCGTACCCAGGATAATAAACATATTTCAGACAGCATGATCGTCACGGAACGCCATCGACATCGTTACGAGGTTAATCCAAGATATATAGATCAACTTGAGCAGGGCAAATTTAAATTCTCAGGACATTACACTCGGGAAGATGGAACAATGCTTATGGAGTTTATAGAATTGGAAGAGCATCGATTTTTCGTAGCAACTCAAGCACACCCAGAATTTAAAAGTAGATTCAACAATGCGCATCCATTGTTTAGTGGTTTTGTTCGTGCGTGTAACGAATATCGCAAAGAACAGGAATTGTTGCGTGAACTAAATTGTATGACGATCACTGATGTGGTTGATATGAACGTTGATAAGAATTGTGCAAGTTAAATAGTTGATATAAAAAAAGGAACATCTTTTTTTTGAGATGTTCCTTTTCTATATCAGGTAGTATTTATTGAATAACACACCACTCTGATGATTTTGCTTGGCTTTCTTTTGCTATAAGTTCTCGTTCCTTCAAGTCATTTGCACATTTCATTTCTAGCCAAAGTTGTTGTGCTTGCAGTTCGGCTTGTATTTTTCCTTGCGGAATTAATTGCTTTATTGTTGCGAGATGAGTACTTTGTTGTTCGAAGTTTATTCGTGTGCCAGCATACCATGAAAATTGTCTTAAAAAACAATCAAGATGTTGTTTATCTTTATCTAGTTTCGTTTGATAATCAACATGAGGATATGTTACACCAGGATGGCGTTTAATGATTATTTTGCCTATGAGTGTTGTTTTGAAAGCTTCTGCTGTTGAACGGCTCTTTGTACAATGGCAGTTTCTGATCTATAGAGTGCTATGATAGCATTATTTCTTGCTAATGCATTGGTGTATTGATGAAGCTTAAATAATCCATATCCTGATACACAGACTGCACTAGTAGCGAGAACGATATTTGTAGTTGAATGTTTTTTTTGTCGCTGATGACTGGTTTTAGTAGTGTGCATTTGCAGAGCTAAAACAGGTAAAAAAAGCCCAAAAGCAGCTTTTTTTAAACTAGTATATCTGATCATGACTATTTTCCTTCTGTAAGGGTCAATAAATTAAACATATTACTTATAATATATCATAAACGAATTTAAAAAAAGAATCAAAAAGGTGCTATGAGAAATTAATTTTCAGGAATAAGTCAGGTATAAAAAGAGAGGCGCGGCTGAATTTACCAGCCGCGCCTCTCTTTTTCTTAATGTTTTTTTAGCAATCTATAAGTGGTCTACCCACTAAGAAAAAAAGTGAACTCATATCTGGAACACAGTAGAGGAACAGCAATAAGGCCGACTATTTCTTTCCAGCGTTTGTGGCACCAGCCACCGACAC
>JABSSP010000065.1 GCA_013213985.1 Candidatus Babelota bacterium
CGGGGCATCGATGGTAGCGCCCGGTGTGTTGGTTCTAGTTTGCCGCTGACCTCAAAGGACAGCGTTTCATACTACCCTACGCAAAACGAAGCCTGTTGAGCACCGCTTGAAGACGCACCACGACGTGCAGAACTTTTGCAACACATGCGATTGCTCGCATATCCCGTTTAAAGTTTTTTAAAAAACAATACTTATTAAAAAGTCCTCCGATCGGGAGGCCTTTTTTTTTATGTAATAGAAAAGTAAATTCCCCCCCCGTTCGTCCTGACCCTTCGACGCACTCAGGAGTAAACGCTGCACTCAGTTCCTCACTCAGTTCCTCACTCAGTTCCTCACTCCGTTCGTCCTGAGCTTGTCGAAGGATACGAGAAAAATTAATTTTTACAACGTACTTAATAAAAAATCTCTCAGTCTACAACTATATCCCCATTCATTGTCATACCATCCAAACACTTTACCAACACCCTCATGTGCACCGGTCATTAGTCCATCAATAGTAACTGAATATCGACTACCAATATAATCACTTGAAACTAATGGTTCATTCGTATGCGCAATAATGTTTGGATGTTTTTTGCTCGCTGCAATAAATGCATTATTAATTTTTTCAGTTGTAATTGGCACTCGTGCATTAAACGTAAAATCAATGAGTGAAACATCGCCGACCGGAACACGAATGGCAACTGCTTTGACCAATCCTTCAAGTTCAGGAATAATTTTACCAACCAATCGGGCCGCACCCGTTGTTGTTGGAATGATATTGAGTGCTGCCGCACGTGAACGTCGTACATCACCTGAATTTTCAACATCGAGCAATACTTGGGTATTCGTATACGCATGAATTGTTGTCATTACACCTTTTTCTATTCCAAATTCTTGATGGAGCACGTGTAATATTGGAAGAAAAGCATTTGTTGTGCAACTTCCTAATGACACTATCTTATGGTTATCTTTGTTAAATGCAAAATCATTAACTCCCGGTACAACACACACGTCTTCATCATGCGAAGGCGCTGATATCAAAACACATTGTGCGCCCGCATCTAAATGTTTTTGTGCATCTTTTCTGTGCGTAAAGCAACCAGAACAATCGACTACCCATTCAATATCATTTTTTTTCCAACCGATATCTTGAGGTTCACACTCGGAAACTATTTTAATCTTTTTGTCATCCACAATAAGGTACGAATCTTTAAATTCAACTCGTCCAGGGTAGGTGCCCATAATAGTGTCGTACTTAAACATATACCCAATGTTGTCTATACGCGCTGGGCCAATGTTTACTACCGCAACATCAATCAATTTGCGCGATTTTTCATCTTGCATGATAGTTCGTAAAAAAGATCGTCCTATCCTGCCAAAACCATTAATTGCAATACGCATCACTACTCCTTTTTTTTTAGCAATCCCATTGTTTAACCGATTGCACAAACATAGCTTCTTCTTCTTCCGGTATAATGGGCAGTTCCATAATAATGGGAACATGTTTTAACTTAGGATGGCACGCAAAATCTTTAAGTGCCTGTGCACCAATCAACCCTTGTCCAATAACAGCATGCTCGTCCATGTGTGATCCACATGCCTGCTTTGTATCATTGAGATGCAGCAGTACAATATTCTCCATACCAATTGAATCATCAAGCAACGTGAAAAAATCTTTTCTCTCTTGCTCATTGGTAATATCGTATCCAAAAACATACGCATGCGCCGTATCTATGCAAAATTTTATGCGTTCAGGATTGTTGAACAACGTTCGTAAATATTTAAAATCGTTAATATCACCACCAATAGACATGCCCGCGTGCGCAGTATTTTCTAAAATAAATGTGATATCTGGTTCTTGTTGGACAATATCATTCAGACACCGTGCAACAGCTGCAATGCCTTCCTCTTTAGTTTCTACACCTTTTGTAGTTCCAGGATGTAACACAATATTTTTAAAGCCAAGCCGCTTGGCAAGTTTGATTTCCTTTTGCAAAACAGGATGTTTTGTACGTGCACCATCTGCCAAGTTAATCCAATAAGACGCATGCAGATACAAGGTACCGTTATAAGAAGCACATATCTCACGAAATGCTTTTACCTCATCATCATCCACACGTAACACTCGACCGTCTGACTGTTCAATAAAGAAACATTGTAAACAAGAAAGATCAAGACGTTTTGCTTTCATTACCACATTGGTAAGTGCACCAAACACACGCAGATGCACACCTATTTTTCTCTCTTCCAACACTACTCCCTTTTTTATAGTTGCAGCTCCTGTTTTAAGAGTACATCATCAAAATATCTGCGCAAAATAATGAAAAAATCCTTTTTAATTAACTGCAATCCCTGTGGTGAATCTGATTCAAAGCGCATCGAAAGCACTAGCTGCGTATTAGATTCACGCACCAAACCCCATCCATAATCACATTCTACACGCACACCATCAATCGTCGTCAACTTTCCCTTTTTACTCCTCGCAAATGATTCATGCACATCTTTTACTACTAAGCGTGTGTCCAACTGTCCACATCTGATTCTAATTTCTGGCGAACTGTATTTGTTAGGAAAAATGAAAATTAATTCATCCAAACTTTTACCAGATGCAACAATAATTTCTATTAAGCGTAGAGCTGCGTAGATGCCATCATCATAGCCAAAATATTTGTCAGCAAACATAAAATGGCAACTCATCTCTCCGCCAAGCAGCGCATTTTTTTCTTTCATTAATTTTTTAATATTCGAATGTCCTGCCGGTGACCAGTAGGAATTAGTACCCCACTCTGTAAGTAAATCGACCAAACCTTGTGAACTACGAATGTCAAAAACAACGCCGGTATTTGAATAATCTTTTTGGGCATCGGCAAAAAGCGGCTGTGCAAATAAAGCCAACAAACGATCGGCCGGAATTAACGTACCACCTTTGGTCATTGCTCCCATTCTGTCGCCATCACCATCAAGTCCAATTCCAAAAAGATGCTTTCCTTTTATGAGTGTTTTTTTAACATCTTGCATATTTTTTTCTACCGATGGATCAGCTTCGTGGTTTGGAAATGTCCCGTCAGCATCAGCGTATAAAACATCTACGCCAGTCCAGCCAAGTTTATCAATTATTTTTAAAAGTTCTGGACCAGATGTGCCATTGCCACAATCGACAACAATCGGCACATCCATATTTTTAAGATGCACAAAATGATTTGTGATCCAATCAACATACAAATCAACCAGGTTAATGTTTTTTACATCACCTGGTCGTTCTAATTTTTCTAATTTTTTATTTTGCTTATAGAGCGTTCGTATTTCTCTAATTGCCTCGCCCGATAACGAAGTGGTCCCCAAACATATTTTCAATCCATTATATGCTGAAGGATTATGTGATGCAGTAATCATAATACCCGCATCAATTTTTTGCGTGTGCAAACCAAAATAAATAACCGGAGAAGAACATATGCCAACATTTAAAACAGTCAAACCAGCATCTGTTAATGCACGAAACAATTCTTTTTTAATTAAGGGCGAGTGGGACCGCGCATCTCTGCCGACTACAACTGTTTTAAGCTCTGGATTGTGTTGAGCAAAGTAGTAAGCAATTGCACATCCCAACTTATATACTTGGTCAAGATTAAGTTCTTCACCAACAATCCCTCGAATGTCATATTCCCTAAAAACTGAATCTTTCATACTTATCCTTTTAAAAAACCAGATGCCGTCACTTAACGGTACCTTTATTTTCATCAAAAAAAAACTAGTAAGAGCAGTTCAATCAGATTGCAAGGCATGATACACTAACCTCAAGACAATGACCACGGAACAATACAAGGTACAAAACTAAATGATTCCAATAAAGTTACAACTTAAAAATTTCTTAAGTTACGGTGCGCAAATCCAAACAATTGATTTTTCTCCTTATCCACTCATCTGCCTATCAGGTAAAAATGGTCACGGAAAATCAGCTCTACTTGATGCTATTACATGGGCACTGTGGGGACAAGCACGCAAAGTATCCAACACAGCAAAAGCAGATCAGGGCTTGGTTCGTTTGGGACAAACACAAATGATGGTACTTCTTAATTTTGAGTGCGCAGGACAAACGTATCGAGTCCGCCGAGAATACATGATCACCTACGGCAAGCCATATGCAACGTTAGAATTTGGTATCCTTAACACAAAAACTGACACGGTAACGCCCTTAAGTGACAAAACCATAAGTAAGACCCAAGAAAAAATTGAACAGACGTTACGCATTGATTTTCAATCTTTTTGCAACTCTGCTTTTTTACGACAAGGTAACGCCAACGAATTTTCACAAAAATCTCCCAAAGACAGAAAAGAAGTCCTGACCAATATTCTAGGACTCAATCGTTATGACGCATTGCGCAAATTAGCAGCAGAAAAAGCAAAAACCGTATCTGCTGAACAAAAAAATTCACTCGCGTTTCAAGAAAAATGTGAATCAGAATTAAAGGAGAAAGATGCAACTAAAACGAAAACTAAAGAAGTTGAAAAACAAC
>JABSSP010000066.1 GCA_013213985.1 Candidatus Babelota bacterium
ATCATTTTCAATTATTCGCCTCCTCTCTCCCCTTATTCTGCTTTCTCTGCTTCCCTTTTTCATGTCATTCTGTATTTGGTTCTGCCAACAGTAATGAGACCACTCATTCATAATAACTGTATATACGTCATGCTTGTTTGCCCCATGTAACATACTTTATTAATGACGAACTAAATTCAGGATAAAACAATGAATAAACATAAAATAACTGGTCGTATTATTACATTGTACAGTATGGTCATCTTGTGCGTGTTGGCTGTTTGCGACACTCACGAGCCGCACGTACACATTGAATATGATTGGAAAAAGGAAACAATTTGTGAAAGAAACATAAGAGCATAAGGGCTTTTTATGCATACCAACAGAGCATGATACAGTGGATCGTTGCAAGCTGTTCGTTTAATCTTCTACTGTAGGAAACACTGATGTCAAAAATCCAATTGTTGCTGTTATTGGCAATTCATGTAGCTTCACTTTATGGAGTTATATACTATTCACTTCATGCAATTAAAAACAAAGTTAACTTGCGTAACGAATCTGCAATAATTTTTGCACTTGCTTCAATTGCATTCCTCACATACCCAGTGCTCGATTACCTTCCTAGATTTATGGCAGTAATGCGCTCACTGATCTCTTAAAAAAATCGCCCGGGGTTTTCCCGGGCGTCATTTTACCCTCGTTTATTTACTGTTTTTTTCTTGGCACCAATAATATCTTCTATCACTTCTTTAATGACCGCTTGTTGTTGCGTAACAGCAAAACGAGACAACCCGCTCAGTTCGTCAACTTCTTGCTCACCGTATTCAAAATTGAATGTACTGCAATAACCCGATTCTATACACGCTCTCGGATCAAATGTATCAGAATACTCAGGATTTTTAATGAGTGGAAAATACACAATCACCGGGCAATCAAGATTGCTATCATCTTTAAAGACACTGACTATTTTTTTATCAATGTCGGTGTAGTCTATTGCGGGAAATGCAAGACCCTTTCGCCACGCATAGTCTTGCGCTTTGCGCAATTGATCGCCTGGGCTTGCATCGGCTGAAGAATCATAAATAATAATACAATCAACATGTCGCTCAGGACGTAAAAGTGGCGGCAATGGTAAATTAAAGTCTATGCCAGCATCAACCAATGAAAGTTCTTTTTCTTCCGTCCACGGACATGGTTTATTAAAAGTGTAGGTAAAGTTTGCAAGTACCGACGGAAATAAACGGACTTCATCAAGAAGATCATAGGCTAACAAATGAATGAGGGTTTCTAAGCTACGAGAGACAGAGTCTGGCAAGTAAGAACCTATTGAGATTAATTGATCAGCAGTTATGCGCACAACATCTTCAAGGTCAACTTCGAAAGCCGATCCAAAAACACCCATAAAATAACCAAGACTTTGCTCACGCGGACTATTAGTGGATAGACCCTTATCAAACTTTCTACCGTAAGCCCATATCGGAATGTACGCCTTTAAGTATGAACTGCCGATTTCAAATGGCGTGACTTCAAACCATTCGTATGGCTGTGAATTCGTTGCGATTGTTGTATAAATGGGAAATGGGTACGCACCCATATCTACACCACAATGTGTTTCGCTAAGAGTGGCCTCAATTCGTTTTTCTCCTAAATCAAATAATAATGTGTTAGCAAGAAGCGCGCCATAAATATCCATTGCAGAAATGTTTTGGCCATACAAAACTTTTTCTAATAACCGACTTATAAGTTTTGAAAGTTCAAACGGATTTGTTAAGTGATCGATACCATCTTTTATTTTTTGTTTCATTCTGTGAGAATAAACTGATAGTTCATGACCCGATGCTATCCACGGCGCCATTGCCCATGTTGAACCAGAAAGACCTGCCATGTACGTCAAGCTATTAAGCAGCCCAATATCTTGTGCACCTTGCAAAAACCCTAACGAAAGAACCATGGCCCGAAAACCACCCCCGCTGCCGCAAAAGGCTATAGTCGGCACATAGTTTTCGTCAATGCGTTTATCCAACATACGCTCAAGTGCACTCTGAACCACAAATTTCCTCATCTTAACTGTGGCTATTTCTGCTGCACATAATTCATCATTTTCAGTAAAACGAACTTTAGCAAAAAAATCTCGGTACGCATGGTTGGGTAAAAACTGCTGATAAAAATCATCCGAAATCTCTAAAATAGTATCCTTCAGGTCAAACCATCCCTGAGACAGGGTGTTGTACATATCTGACAATACCCCCTTATTTACCGTAAGGGCCATTGCGTGCCTACGGTTTAAATATGCCCTGTAGCCAGGGTCCATACCTGAAAGACTGCTTCCTATCAGTAAAAAGGCAAGTAAGCGTTTCATACCTGTACTCCTTATTTTTATAGGGATGAATTTTAATTCGGACCCATCCTAACACTCCTTTAGGGATAAAATCAAGAACTACCCCTGAAAAAACACCCAATCAACCCTTTATTGAACTGATTGACAAATAGAATAGTATTGGTATGCTTATAGTAAATAGAGAATACTAATAGGCCAAAATGGGGCTTATTAATAATTGGAGGTTATTATGAAAAAGAATACTTTTCTATACGCTGCTTTTGCAGCATTTATGACGCTTTTTACTGGTACAGCTCAATCATATGTAAAAGAAATGGACGTTTGGAGTAATGGGCATCAAAATTTATTCTGTCTATCAGATAGACATATTAAAAGTGAACACAATACATTACAAAGACAAGCTTTAATCCAACAAGCTAACAAAGATGATGGATTAATTATTGTCGAAGATATGCTTGATTACAATGGAGATAAACCCCAAGTACAATCGTTTGTTGACGATTGGAAAAAGGAAGCGTCTAGTGATAACAATACACAATTGTTACTTGGATTATCTGATCATTTACAACGCAATAATATCCAACGTGATAACGTAGAATTCAGACAAGAGAAAATAGCATCAATGTTAGGACTCTCAGTGTCTTCTCAAGATGTATTTAATACATTCAACAAACTTGAAACGCAGCTTAAAAATTCAAGCAATAAGCAATTTAGTGCTTGCTACCAAAATATTCTTGAAAAACGTGATAATAATCTGATCCGTAGCTGTAAAAAATTCTTTGACAGGTTCAAAAGTGGACAACAGTCTTTAAAAGAGCTATTACCAGCTGTTGAATATGACACCAGCTATGACAGCATACTAACTCTGGTAAAAAATCATACAACAATGAATAGTTATGAAAAGAAGAAAACCCTTCTGCTCCTGTATGATATACCATTGATCGATGCCCATATTATTCGTTCAATTGAACAAAATAAGCATTGTACAAATATCTATGTTTGTGCTGGAGGTGCCCATATAAACAATATTAATAAACACCTTGAAGCACTCGGTTACAAGTACATAGATTATATTAAAGGTGATCAACCCGTTGCTAATGAACCAGCAGCACTTGATTTAGAAAAAGCTTTCGGGCAAGCCAAATCTTTTGAGCTTGCTAAACCAATTGCACAACCAAAAGCAGACAAATACTTATTATACATTCTTTGTGTCATTGCTTTTGCTTTGTGCGGATTGGTTTTAATTCTTTTCAAAAAAATGAATCTAAGTTTTTTAGTGATACTTGCAGCCCTTGCTGCAAATAGCGCAAGCGCACATATTTATAGAATGGATTGTTGGAATAATGGTCAGCAAACAATTTACACCTTAGGTGATTTCCATATCACGAATAACAAAGACAACCAAAATGCTGATCAACAGAGAATAGACATTATTTGCGAAGCAAAAAAACGTAATGCAGTAATTCTTGTAGAAGATATTCATCCAAATACTCAAGCATTAATGAACAATCCTATTGGATACGACACAAACAAAAATTATTATTACAATGCTGACGTGATAAACGAATTAAAAAATGATAGCGTTACCCCACCTATTTTTGGTCTGGTACCGTGTTGTCATGATGCACACACACCAGCTGTTAATATTGAATTTAGACATTCAAATAACGCATCAGGACATGGTAAAAATGTAAGTGCAAAAGATAGTTTTGCGGTATCACAAAATATCAGAAATGAAATCTGTACTTATAATGATGGCGAAGTTCTTAACAACTACTACGCAAAAACAATTGGTGAATACGACCGCTGTATTGCAGAAGGTGCACCCTTCTTTGATCAAATGCAAAACTGCGGTTCAACAAACATTAGAGACTTAATGTCGCAAATGAAAAATAACCGTGGTACAGATGCTGTTTTACGTTACCTTGGTTGGAGTAATTCAACTATTAATGATTCAACAGCAGATGAAAAAAATGATTATGCAATAAACTTCTATGACCTCAACCTCGTTGATATGAAAATTTTACATGAGATTCATCAACACACATCACAACCAATTTTTGTATGTGCTGGCGCTCTACATATTAGAGGAATTGCACCCGTGCTTGAAAAGCTCGGGTATAAAAAACTTGCTACTCACGGTCAAAAAGACGCGTTTGAAAGTGGTAAGTTTGAGCCCGATACGTTAGATGTTGCACAAACGTTTAAACAATTGGATGAGAAAGTTCCTGCAGGTATACCCGTTCATAATGACAGAACGAATGGTGCAGCTAACCAAGGCATACTATTGATAATTGTCTTAGCTCTCATTGTACTATTCTTGTTAACCAAATCTATGAAAACAGTACAGCTAGGCATTTTAATACTCTTAGGTCTTTCAACACAAGCCTATGGTCACATTTTTAAAATATCA
>JABSSP010000067.1 GCA_013213985.1 Candidatus Babelota bacterium
ATGCGCGTACTCTAAAAAGACCGTGCAATACACCAGATAATTCAAAGCGGTGGACCTTGCCAAACTCAGACAAGCGCATTGGCAAATTTCGGTAAGAACGTGGACGTTCTTTAAATAATAAAATGGCACCGGGACAATTCATCGGTCGGACTGCATAATTTTTGTCTTCTATGGTTGAAAAAAACATGTTGTCTTTATAGTGTTTGTAGTGACCGGATCGTTTCCACAGGTCATCTGAAAGCATTACAGGTGTTTCAATTTCAAGATAATCAGCCTTGTCTAAAAGATGACGTAAGTAACTGATCATTTTTTTTATGATAAGTTTTCCCTTGTGGTGAAAGAAAGGAAACCCAACTCCTTCATCATGAAAAGAAAAGAGATCAAGTTGTTTACCCAATCGACGGTGTTCATATTTGAGCGCATCCTCTACTTTTTTTTCATATGTTCTAAAATCTTTTGCAGTTTCAAATGCGGTTCCTGTAATGCGTTGTAGTGGTTGGCCATCACGATCTGCACGCCAATAAGAACCGGAAATATGTAATAATTTAAAGTGCTTTATTTTACCAGTAGAATCGACATGACCGCTCCTGCACAGGTCATGAAACTCACCCTGTCGTGCAATACCAACTGTGTCACCCGGAATTCCATCTATAAGTTCGAGTTTAAAGGGATTATCTTTATATAAAACACGCGCTTCATTTTTTGGCATTTGTTCGTGAGTTATTTTCAAGTCACGTTGTACAATTTCTCGCATTTTTTCTTCTATTGCAGGAAGATCACTTTCTTTAAAGTTTGTCTTGGGTAACATGTCATAAAAAAAGCCTTCACGCGTTGCGGGGCCAATAGTGAGTGTGGTCTTTGGATAGAGTTCTTGGATTGCATGGGCAAGTAAATGTGCAGCCGAATGGCGAACTATTTTTAGTGAATCTTCTTTTTTCATAAGTGACCCCAATCGTTATTGTTCTGGTGTAAAAATCGCATTAAATTATGTGTTCTTATTCCCTTTAAGATACTACGAAAACACTTTATTGGCCAAATTTTTAGATGTTTATTTTATTGATCACCAGTATCCTGTATGTTAGTCTGACGGGAGAGGCAGAGTATCAAAGTATACGAGCACATAGACCTATCTAGGAGTAGTATGGCGCAAGAAAAAATGTACGTCTTAGACACAAATGTATTAGTACATGATCCCGGAGCTCTTTCTGCGTTTGAAGGTGTTTTAGTGGGGATCCCGTCAGTCGTATTAGAAGAAATAGATTCGTTTAAGCGTGAACCGTCAGAGCGAGGGCGCAATACGAGGGAAGTTATTCGTCAGCTTGATTTATTACGTGAACGTGGGTCCTTGCAAAAGGGCGTTGCTCTTGATAATGGCGCGCATGTGCGCGTTCTTTTTTTGGGTAAAGATGATCCGTTAAAACTTCCTTTTAGAATGAACGTTGCAGACAATGAAATTTTATTAACAGCACTCGCGTTCAAAGAAAAGGGATATGATGTACGTTTTATTTCTAAAGATTTAAATGCACGGGTAAAAGGTGATGCGCTTGGACTCAAAACAGAAGATTATTTAAACGAGCGTGTTTCAGAGGATAAATTTTACAAGGGCTGGGTTGATATTGCTGTGCCAGCAGTAGAATTAAAAAAAGATGTTCCAGCCAACATAGATGAATTACTCGTAGATCACACATTAGAAATAAATGAATATGTTTTAATGCATAGTCAGCATAATCCGCATAATTATCGGGTGTCCTGCTATAAAGGGCGAGACAAGTTTATTCCTGTGTATCCACCAAAATTTAAATGGCCGATTAAACCAAAAAACCCGCAACAGCTTATGATTCAATACAATTTGTTGTTTTGTTTGGGCCTGCAGGAACGGGGAAAACATTTTTAGCGTTGCTAGCAGCCCTACATAAAGTTCTTACGGATGAAGCATATAAAAAAATTCTCATTTCTCGACCAGTTGTTCCCTTGGGTAAAGATATTGGGTATTTACCCGGAATCATAGAAGAAAAGCTTCAAAGTTGGATGCTACCGATTCATGACAACATTGATCTTATTTTGCATAATATGCGAAAATCAAAACACCTTCAGGACGTGAAACAAGATTACGAGCACAAAGGGAGATACAAAAAAGGTTTTCATCCCCGAGAGCGTAGAGAACGAGGTTCGTTTGAAACTATAGATGAGCTGGTAAGAAGAGATAAGTTAAGCCTTGAAGCAATTACCTACATGCGTGGACGCTCTATTCCATTTCAATACATTATCATTGACGAGGTTCAAAATTTAAGTCCGCATGAAGTTAAAACATTAGTCAGTCGTGTGGGAGAAGGAAGTAAAATTGTTCTTACCGGTGATCCGTATCAAATTGATTCTCCCTACCTTGATTTTAATAGTAATGGTTTAGTGGTAACGAGTGAAAAGTTTAAAGGACAAAAAATATTTTCTACTATTTACTTGGAAACAAGTGAACGTAGTGAATTGAGTCAATTAGCGAACGATTTATTGTAGAGTTATTTAGAGGTCTATATATTAGTTATTTATAAAACTGATATATAGGCCTTTGTGCTAAACAGAAAATGGAATGGAGAGCAAATCAAAAGTCTCTTGGTAATCAAATAAAAAGCTTTGAGTAATGACTGGTTTTTCAATTGCTTGACCGCAAAACTTGTGCACCCTGTGGGAAATCTGCATTGAGCGTCGCCTAATAAAGGTCTAAGGCCGAGCAAGCAGCCAATTATTAATTTTTTTGATTGCGAGATTTTTACTTTTTTCATATTTAGTGCGGTTGGTCTTTAAGAAAAGAAATGGCAAATGGGGGCGTAGTATGTTATTCAAAGCATTTTCCAGCTTTTTCAGGAATCATCATAACTAATTTTGTAAGTTGATCAAAAGAAAGAGTCAAAGCTTCTTGTTTTATTATGACCATACAGTCATAAGGGTGTTCAAAAAGGTTTGACTCATAAAAAATTGATTTTATCTGACGTCGTATTTTATTGCGAGCGTGTGCCTTGGCTATTCTACGTGGCACAACAACCATAAGTCGGCCGTGCTCGAGTTTTTTAGGAGCACATAATACATCAAAGGCTGAATGGCGTAAGACACGTTTTGCTGCCTTAAACAGCTTTGAAATTTCTGCTTCACTGAAATGATACAGAGATTTTCCGAAATTAGGCATCGCTAGAAATCAACCGATTAGTAGCCGCTGACTGCAACGCGTTTTCTACCCTTTTCGCGACGACGATTAAGTATTTTTCTGCCTTCACGCGTAGACATGCGTTTTCTGAATCCATGCTTACGTCTGCGTTTTAGACGGCTTTTTTTAAACATAGTGACTGACATAATATTCCTTATTTACAGCTATATGAGGCTTATTTTTCTCTGATAATAAAAGAAAAAGGTCGACTTTTGGCTTTATGCCCTTTGGGCCATCAAAAAAGTCGATAACTTACCCTATAAGTGTACGTTTAAAATAGATTTTTTTCAAATTTTTTATGCTATCTCTTATTTGCCAGGTATCGTTCAGCATCAAGGGATGCTTTACATCCGTCACCAGCGGAGGTAATAGCCTGTTTATAGAGGTAATCATGGACATCGCCAGCGGCAAAAACTCCTGGAACCGATGTCTGGGTATTTTTGATGAGCTTAACATAGCCATTTTTTTCGAGTTCAATTTGCCCCTCAAAAGGTTTTGTATTGGGGATGAGCCCAATAGCAAGGAAAACTCCATCCGTTGGCATAGTAGTCATTTCATTCGTTTTGAGGTCCGTTACTATAGCTTCAGTGACATGTTGATCATTTCCCTTAAATTCCTTGATTGTGCTGTTGTAGATAATCTTGATTTTAGGATTATTAAGCACCCGTTGCTGCATGATATGGGATGCGGTAAGTTGGTCAAAATTTTGAATCAAAGTTATTTTATCGGTAAATTTGGTCAAAAATGAAGCGCCTTCCATCCCACTATCTCCGCCACCAACAACAATAACTGACTTGTCTTTATAGAGCGCGCCATCACAAACTGTACAGGTGGTTATTCCTTTTCCCCAATAGGCATCTTCTCCAGGAACGTGAAGCTTGTTAGGGGAAGATCCTGTTGCAATAATAATTGCTTCTCCACGAAGTTCTTTATCTCTATTAGTCCATAATACAAAAGGCGATTGAGAAAAATCTGTCTTGATAACATCGCCTGGGATAAACTGTGTGCCAAAACTTTTTGCGTGGCCCCGCATATTCATCATCAATTCAGGACCCATAATTGATTTCTCACCGGGCCAGTTTTCAACGAGTGATGTTCCCATTAGCTGACCACCTGGTTTTTTACCCTCTACCACCAGAGGTGAAAGATTGGCTCGAGCGGCATATATAGCAGCAGTCAAAGAGGCGGGACCTGATCCAATAATAATAAGCTTATGCAGTTGATTATCCATGAATTTTCCTGTTTTTATATTCTGGTCAGATGATAAAT
>JABSSP010000068.1 GCA_013213985.1 Candidatus Babelota bacterium
GCTTCTATCTTTTCTTTAATTCTGAGTTTATCTTTTCCTGCAAGTTCTATTGAACATTCTTTTTCCTTTTGACCAATGACGCAATCGTCAACAAAACGCCACATTCTTTCTATGATTGTTGCGCTATCTGGCATACGTTTTTTTTGTGGAGTTGATTCTTTAAAGAGCAATAGTCGAGCTCCTCCAAGGAACAGACTTAGATAGACGGCTTTCTGCCATGTCGGGGTCAGTGTTAAAAGTGCTCTTGTACCATCACCTGCACCATCAGCCTCTGCACAAATAGCTGGTGATGCTACAGCAAGAAGCATTCCCAAGCTGATAATGGATAGTGACATTTTTGTCGTATGAGTTGTCATACGTTCTCCTTTAAGTAAGAAAAATGGTATATATATTTGGTTCGTTGTTTTAGAAAAACGTGATTATACTATGACACGCTGAAGGAATTGTCAACGGCTTATGTGAGTTTAATAGTGAATAAAGTTAAATTATAACAATATGTTTTATTTGCGCTGGAAAAAATAAAAAAAAGAGAAATGTTTTTATGTGATATCATATAAAAAAGAAGGGGGTCTACGATCGTAGACCCCCTTCTTTTTTACGTCAAGTATGTTGCGACTGCGCCAACCAAGGTGAGCAACACTGGTATTTTGACCGGCTTAAAACCAAAGAATTTATAAGCAATGTTGCATAAGGTTAGTGTAATTAATATTGGGTAACCAATAAAAGTAATTGCTCCTTCAGTGAGTGCAAGTACTGCATCAAGTCCAAAAATAGAAAGCGGTAGGCACAAAAGCAATACTATAGCAAGCGCAGTAACAAAACTGATTTTGTTTTTAGCAATTGTTTTTTGTAAATATTCTGCAACAATAGCACCTAATGCAATTGATGTTGACAAACATGCCATAAGTACTGCAATTGCAATTACGAGTGCTCCATGTACACCTAAAATACGTGTAGAAATTTCTCTAAAGAGTGCGCCTTCGTTTAATGCATCAAGGCCATGTCCGTGATAGGCTCCTAAAAAGCCCATCCCACAATATACAAGGCCTAAAAGCACAATGCCAATTGTTCCTGATTTTAAACCAACAGTCATACGCAGACGTTGGTTTGTTTCAAATTTTTTTCCCATTGTCCTTTTAAGAATGGTAAAAATCATAGCTGAGAAAAAGATTGTCCCTAAAAGATCGAGGGTTTCAAATCCTCGCAGTAGATTTTTTTTAATAATATCCCCAGCTGGTTGCATGTTTGGAATTATCTCATCAGCATTAAGGAGTCCCTTCACAATGATGACGATGAGTGCAATAAGCAACAGTGGACTTATTACATAGCCTAATATGTTGACGATATTATTTTCTCTGAACGTAAGTAAAAATGTAATACCCAAAAATATGATCGCGAAAATAAGGCTGGTGTAAGGAGCAATTTGATCTAGTCCGACAAACGAAAGATGCGGGGCAAGCATTGTGTGTGATAACGTTGTGATTCTGGGGATGGCTACGATAGGTCCAATAACCATCATGCATGCAAAGATGAATATTTTTCCCGGAATTTTACCCAATCTTTCAAAAAATTGTTGATAGTTTCCATCATATAAAATCATTCCGAGAACACCTACAAGGGGTAGGAGGACTGCCGTGACTAAAAAAGACCCAACACCTAAAATTGCCTGGCTTCCTGATTGCATGCCGGCAGCGAGAGGAAAGATTAGGTTTCCCGCCCCAAAAAGCATAGAAAATATGGCAAGACCGGTTGATATAGTATGGTTTTGAAAAATACGTTTCATGTATTCCTCTTAAGTTGAAAGATTAAAAAAAAATGCATTTGTGTATGTGATAACAATTAAATGTAAACTAGTGCAATAGGATTGCTTAGAGATGCATGCCCAGAAGGGGCACAGAGACGATACGCATAATAACATGCGACATTGAGCCGGACTGGTAAACCGGTATATGGGGACAATTAGTTGCGCTATCTATTTTCGCGAACGAGCGCATTTAAACTCCTTTGAGTAACAATGAATAGTATATATTTCTTTATATAGAATAGAGTAATGTTAATCAGTATGCAATTGTTTTTATTTTAGTTTAGTTGTCTAAGCTCCAAATTTAATACTGAGATATGGCCCATGTAATTTTAGATCACTATTTTTTTGTTGTAATCCAGTTAAGAAATCAGCTAAAACAAGGTTGATGGCTCTGAAATGGTCAGAAAATTTATAGCCAGCTTCAATTGTTATATCAAACTTAGAGGCAACGCAAAAGGTATAATTAAACCCTGCACTCGCATCTACAATAGGTACGATATGATGATCGTTGGAAGTTCTGAGCGTATTAGAGGACTGTCCCATTGTTCCCTGGTTAACTTGGTCGAGTGTCGATTTTAAACGACCCATGAGTAAAGCGGTAGAAACGTGTCCTGTAATGTGAAAGTTGTTGCAAAGTTGATAGTCTGTTTTCAACATAAAAATGGGACCAACTCCGTGAAATTTACTTTGCAAGCAAGCAAATTTTGATTCAAATTCTAAGGCCGGTATGCCTCCGGTATATTGGTTATTCATTTTTCTTTTTAGTGAGGTATAACGTAAACCACAAGATAAAAGTAGATCAAGGTTCATACAGGAGTTATGTATCTTCCAGCTAAAAAGTCTACTTGATTGAGATTGTAATTTGCTTTTGATTGAGCTGCAGAGTAATCAACAAAAGCATTTCCACTTGCGTCAATACTGTTGATTGTTTCTCCATTTTTAGCAGTGATACTTGTTTGTGCATTCTCATTCTCATTTAGTCGGAAAAAAGAAAGGCTAAAATCGAGGTCTGTTTCAGTTTCGTATCCCAGTTTATAGATCCCATTCCATGAATGTTTGAATTGCGCTTGTAGATTTTGTTCACAGTTGTTTTGTGACGTGAGTGTTGCATATATTAAATCTTCATTGTTTGGCAGTGCTTTTGGCCACCATGAAGTAAATTCTGTGTATAAACCATTAAGGTAGTTGCAGCAGTTTGAGGTGTAACTACTATCAGTACAATAATTACCACATGCGTAATCATATACCCCTGAACTTGCAAGAGATAAAGTTATAAATGGTCCGCCTAGTCCTAGGTTACTAGATACTTTAACCGGAAATGAATTTTGATTAACAACGAATCCATTGAATGGATTAATCCTATCAACGGCTTTAAAATAATAATCTAATTCGTAACCAACTTTTAATTGCATATCTAATGTGTCGCAAATTGTTGGGTGAAATACTAAGGCAACTTGACTATTTAATAAAGGAACTGCACGATGTTGACTTTCACATGAATTGAAATTGATAACCTCATCATCATTTATTTCTGTTGCTTGGATACTTGATTTAATTTTACCAAACATGGTACCAAAACCGAACATTACTTGTAGGCTTATGCATTGTAAAAGAGAAACATCAAAGTAAGTTCCTACAATGGGACCAACGCCCTGGTATTTGCTGTCTAAAATTCCACTCAAGGTTGAAACTTCTACTTCAGGGACGTCTTTAAGGCCGGTAAATGTGGTACACAGATTTCTTTTGATGTTGGTATACGTTAAACCAAAATAAGGTTTGAGCGTCAAGCAATCGTGAACAGTGTATCGTTTTGCAAAAAGCATATTAGCTTGACCTAATCTTTGGTTTTCTAATCCATTAAGCGTCGAATATGCTCCACCCAGAAAACTTTGAATAAGTTGGTTGAGTGTTGTGCTTGGTATACGTTCGCAATCATCTGATTTGTAATGTAGGTAATTAAGATCGACGCTCCAATCTGTGCATGGAATGAAATATCCCAAACTTCCTCGGAATGCACTTTTATACTTTGATTGTAATTGTTGTAGTTGACCAAAAAGATTTGGTGGCTCTGTTAATGTAATGAGAGTACCTACTTCTAACTCGCTATCTGTTGATGTGGACTTTAGGTAAAGCCAAGTAAACTCCCCATAGAATCCGCTACAATTTTCTGAAGAGGTAACTATGGTATTCTCATCACAATTATTTGGTGTGTATGGAATTAATGTCGGCATCCATAACAATCCAATAATTAAAAAGAAATAATTTTTCACAGCGAGCTCCTTAGTTAATAACTTTTATTTGTTGACGCGTTGCTCATTTATTTTGTGCTTTCCTGATGCAATTTAGATGTTCCCACTCTGGCCAGTAGACGTTCCCACTCTAATTCCAAGAAATCGCGCCATTCCAACGTTTCTTTAAAAAAAATACCAACGGTATAGGTAACGGTATACCGTTACCTATACCGTATTGTCTTACGCCTTCACCCCTTACGCTTTTGGCTACAGGGTTCGACTCGCCTCCCAAACTAAAAGAAGAGAAGTTGAAACACATTCTCCTTTGAGTAAGTCTAAAAATAATAACAACTGCACTATGGGATTTTACGCTATATTTCATTTGTTTTCCTCTGACATAAAAATCATTTTTATTAAAGGTACATTAAAAAATAGTTGAAATTCAATATAAAAAAATATATGATCATGGTATCTATTGAAAAGTAACCTTATTCGAAAGTTTATATGAAAAAGTATATAGTAGTCTTTGCCATTAGCGCGTTTATCATGCCAAGTTTACTTTA
>JABSSP010000069.1 GCA_013213985.1 Candidatus Babelota bacterium
ATGAATCATTATCAATTTTACAAGAATTAGAAGTACTTCATAAAACAAAATTTCCATATCATGGGAAAGATAAAAATGGTAAAGACAAACCATCTCTTTTCTCCATTGTAGCTTCTTACATTAATCCTGCTTTATCTGATCCGGGCATTACCGCTTTGGCATTAGTAAAATGCGACCACAATCTGCACGGTTATATTAACAATTGGATGAAAAAAAACGGATATAGTCGTAGTCACAAAGAAATAGTCCATGTACAACAACAATTATTTAAAGGTGAGTTTACACAATTCCATCCTGAAAGTTTACACACGTTGCGTATATGTGAGCCAGGTTTTGTAGCGTTTTCTTTCATGGAAGATGATAATTTTAAAACTGGATATGCAGATGGGCGAGTTTGCCAAAGAAACTTCAAGCAATAATACGCACAAAATACGATTTAGAAGGTTGTTCCCACTTATAGCCCTTGTCTTTTAAAACAGTTTTGATAGAATTAGAAGAATTATTCACTTTAATTCAAATCAACCAAAAGGGACTTCTATGAAACCGATTCTTGAAGTTAAGAATCTTGTCAAAACTTACACTGACAAAGGTGTCAGCCTTAACGCACTTGATGGCGTGTCGCTTACCATCATGGAAGGCGAAATATTTGGTTTATTGGGCGTAAACGGTGCAGGAAAAACAACACTATCTTCAATTTTAGCAACACTGCATCCGCCAACGTCAGGTGAAGTTCTTTTTAGAGGCGAATCAATTTATAAAGATTTAATGCACTATCGACGATCGCTCGGTTTCTGTCCTCAAAAACAAAACTTGGATCAGTTTTTAACTGTTGAAGAAAATTTAGTTTTCGCCGGAAGATATTATCTTCTTTCTGAAGATGAAATCAAACGCCGGGTAAAACAATTGATGGAAGAATTGGAGTTAACTCGTTACGCAGCGTTTGAAATTTCTTCACTTTCGGGCGGCAACAAACAACGCGTTTTAATTGCACGTGCCTTGATGCACAAACCTGCAATTGTAATTCTTGACGAACCAACAGTTGGTTTAGATCCTGACATTCGTCGTAAGCTCTGGCAACAAATTAAAGATCTAAAAAAAATGGGCATCACTATTATTTTGACCACCCATTATCTTGATGAAGCCGAATATTTGTCAGACCGTATTTGCATCTTAAACAAAGGTAAAGTTCTGAAAATTGAATCGGTAGAAAAACTCAAACGCGATCACGACATGGCATCTTTAGAGGATATTTTCATACGGTTGACTAAAGAAGCAGAACAATAGCCGTAATATCAAAAAAGGCATTCTCATGCAAAACACTTTCATAGACCGCATGAAAATTTTTAGTGCATTATTACAACGCGATTTAAAAATACTAAAAAGTGAATTATTTGATCTGGTCACAAATAGTTTAATTCAGGTCGGTTTAAACGCACTTCTTTTTGGTTATTTGCTCCCTGCAATGGGAATAAAACCATCAATCATTGGTCCCATGTATTTAGGAATTGTAATGTTGGTTTTATATGAATTAGGATTTGCTATTTCAGCCAACACTTCAATGGACTTAGCGTATAATCGTTTTATTGATTATCAAGCAACATTTTCATTGCCTAAACGATGGTTATTTGCAGAATATCTTTCCATGTTTGTTATAAAAGCATTTGTTATTTCAGTTCCAGCAATTTTGGTCGGCACTAAACTTTTGGGAAATCGTTTAGGAATAATTCAAACTAACTGGCCACTTTTTTTTATAGTTTATTTTATTGCAACAATTTTTCTTGGACTTCTCTTTTTATATCTCGCAATGGGGAGTTCATTTGAATGGTTTAATGATAACGTCTGGCCACGTTGCCTTTCACCCATTGTTAATTTTGGATGCGTTTTTTTTACCTGGAAAATGGCATATTCTCTTTATCCATTCCTTGGATACATCTTATTGTTAAACCCAATGACGTATATATGCGAGGGAGTACGTTCAACCATTATTGGCGGCAATCAATTTATTGATGCACGAATTTGCATTGCAGTGCTCATTGGCTGGAGTATTGTATTTGGTTTTTTACTTAATAAAGCTGTCACAAAACGATTAGATCTTGTGTAGGAAAAATCATGGCAAGTAATACGACAAAAAAATTCTTAATATTTTTACAACTCCTTCACCGTGATTTTTATATTTTTTTCAAAAATTTCACTACACATGCTATAAATAACGGTTTAATTTTTCCTCTTATGTACGCGTTTTTTTTTGCATACATACAATCACAATTATATTTTGAAACTGATATGCTCCAGGAACGAACCATCATGTTTATCGGAAATATTTCATTACTCACACTTGTATCTTCTTATCACTTTACTTTTCCCTTATTGTTTGATTTTGAAGGAGCACGACACGTTGATTATGAAATACGCACGTTATCTCCACGATTGGTCATACTTGAAAAAATAGTATTTGCCACCCTTGCAACCTTTGCTTTAATTTTACCTTTCTTTCCATTTTGCAAGCTGTTATTACAAAATAAATTTGACACAAGTAATACAAACTGGATACAACTTTTTATTATTTTATTTTTAGGTTCGTTGTGCGTTTCTGCGTATTATTTTTTGGCAATCTGTATACTCAAAAACGCAAGCAGAATAAATAATTTTTGGCTCCGGTTTAATTTGCCACTTCTCCTTTTGGGCGGGTTCTGGACGCCATGGTACATTACTATGAAAGTGTTTCCTGCTTTAGGAATAGCAACCTTGGCAAATCCTTTTTTATACATTACTGAAGGCGCACGACAAACAATTGTGGGCGGGAGTAAATTTTTATCGTTTCCAGTGAGTGTAACAGCACTTATTTGTTTTTCGTTGCTATTTACTATGCTTACGTTTTATTTTTTAAAAAACGAGTTGATCATATTTAACCAAAACGGATGCATACCATGACAAACAGTTTTTCAGATAATTTTCGTATTTTTTGTGCCATTGTGCGCAGAGAGTGGACCGTTATAAAGAAACGACTGTGGAAACTTATTATAGATGGCCTTGTGGTAATGATTGGGCTTGTTTTTTCTTTTAGTCATCTTTTCCCGTTACTTGGCATGCCTAAAAAACTGATTGCTCCTATTTACTTAGGAAATATCATTACATCACTTTTCATTATGGGTTACACACTTGCTCATCGTATTGTCTATGACGTCAAGGACAATAAATTTATTAATTATCAAATGACACTTCCACTGCCAAAACGTTGGCTGTTTGCCGCATACGTTACTGCATTTGTGATTGAATTTTTTTTAGTGACCGTGCCTCTTTTTGTAGCTGGAATACTCATCATCAAAGCAGACATTAATTTTGCAAACACAAGCATTCTTTCTTTTGCTGCTATCTATCTTATTTCTTTAGTTTTTTTTGCCCTGTTTTATCTGGGAATAAGTCTGTTTTTTGATTTTATTTGGTTTAGGGACAATATATGGCCTCGACTCCTGCATCCATTACTTATTTTGAGTCCTATATTTGTACCATGGAAACTCGCTTACAAGTTCTCGCCCTCTATTGGCATATTTTTTTTGATAAATCCCTTAACCTATGTCGTTGAAGGTTTTCGGTCATCATTGTTGGGTAATGAACAATTTATAAACAATATATACTGTACTCTAGTAGTTGTCCTTTTAATGATTCCAACCACCTATTTGGTCTATCGCGGCGTTCATAAACGGCTTGATCCCGTATAAAAATAAAGGAACACTATGCATATTGTTGATACCACAAAAGTTCTTTTTTATTTCATGGTACGTGATTGTTATTCGTACCGAAATAAAATAAAAACCTATTTTTTAAACTATATATTGATTTATCCGCCAATACTCTGCCTTTCTTTTGCATATTTACAAACGGCAGTCTATTTTGGGGCTGAGCACGCCAAAACAGGAACCACACTTTTTATTGGAAATACATTACTTCTCGCACTTTTTTTGTGCAACAGAACATGCATGGAATTACTTTTTGATCTTGATGGCCACCGCTATATTGATTACCAAGCAACACTCATAGATGCACGTTTAATACTTGTACAACGCATTGTATTTGCCGCCACATTTTCTTTCATTGTGCTACTGCCATTTTTGCCTATGAGTAAGCTCATATTGCAAAGTCATTTTGATAGCACAAACACATCATGGCCATTTTTATTTTTGATATTGTATGTATCGTGCCTATGCTTGGCAAGTTACAATATTCTTGCTGCATGCGTTTTGAAAAATCATAGAAGCTTAAGTACTTTTTGGAAACGCATTAACACTCCACTGCTTTTTTTAGGTGGTTTTCTTGTTCCATGGCACATTATCAATCAATACTCACCTACACTGGGTCAAATTGTTTATCTTAATCCATTTATCTACATGACTGAAGGCCTGCGCCAGGCAATCATTGGTGGCGATAATTTTTTTTCTTACGCAACCTGCATCACCGGACTTTTACTTATGACACTGATTTTTACACTCGCTTCATTTTATTTTTTTAAAAAGAAAACTGATTACGTATAAAAAAGTTACCCAAAAATAAATCTTTTTATATCGCCAAAAAAGCCGGCGTCGGCAGCAGGAGCCGGCGCTCTGAATACCCTAATAATTTCATCATCACTTTTTGTCGGTATAGCTCCTGCCAATCAACATAATAGCCAATTATTAGAACCCGTACTAAAAGTTATGAGATTATCAAAAAAAGTCAGAATAATTTCAGCTGATAGTGCTTTTGATGTAAAAAAACTTCGTTCTATCTGCAAGAAACTTAACATCGCACTTCTTGCTGCAACTAATATTAGGAGATCAAAAATGAAACCAAAATTTCATCCGCCATATCGCTGGATCGTAGAAAGAACTTTTGGTTGGTTTGCTTGGTATAGAGGCCTCAAAATATGTTGGGCAAAGACAATTGAATCTTCGTTAGCATTCTTACAAATCGCTGCATCCATTCAACTTTTTAAGATGTCAGGAATTTTCGTATAAGCTCTTATTAATCATACATAAAAATAATCCCATTTTACAATATTATGACCAATATATTGGTAAAACAAAGTCCCAATCAACATATCGACGTAAGAAATAGGTATGATATACTATAATGTATTAGGATTAATCAAAAAATTTCTCTCTGATCGTTTCAGGTGACCATGGAAAAAATCATTCTTTTTTATAAATACGTTACTATCGACTGTCCACAAAGAATTCTAAAGTGGCAACGCAGGCTTTGCGGTGAGCTTGGATTAAAAGGTCGCACCATTTTAGCGACCGAAGGCATCAACTCGACACTGGGTGGAACGGCTGAAAACATTGAACGCTACAAAAAAGCCATGGAAGCGCACCAACTTTTTAAAGGCATTGACTACAAAGAAGGCTCTGGATCGGTTCATGATTTTCCACGCATGCGTATTGTCATAAAAAATGAAATTGTTCGCCTTGGTATCGATCCAAACGAACTTACTGTTGCTGACGGTGGTCAACATTTAACACCAACCGAAACTCACGAACTTTTGCAAAACAAACCAAAAGATTTAGTCATCATTGATTGTCGAAACCAGCACGAAAGCGCAATCGGAACTTTCACCGGATCAATGAGACCTAATACCAAAACGTTCCGTGAATTTCCTGAGTACATTGATAACAATGCGGAACAATTAAAAGATAAAGAAGTGTTGATGTTTTGCACTGGCGGCATTCGTTGTGA